>JAWXBI010000021.1:0-26730 GCA_034439915.1 Saprospiraceae bacterium
AGGAGTTGCACTCCGACATTGTCAAATACATTTACTTTTTCTATTGCAGAATGAATCCCCTCAAGAGCGATTGATTAACCACTTTTTTTTGTTTTGGAGGAGTTGCACTCGGACTTGCAATGATGTTTTGGAAGAGCTGCACTCCGACTTGTAATGATGTTTTTATTTTTTCTATTTCGGAGTGTAACTCCTTAGCGATTGAATTCCCAGAATATTTTTTCACCCTTCAGAAAGTTGATTTGTTATTTTTAGCTGTTCAAAACCCTACATCAATATATATTAATTCAAGTTTTTATGAAACCAACCCTATCCTTAATATTATTTTTCTTTCAATTGAATCTGTTTGCCCAATCGGCTTTAGTCCGGCAAGTCAGAAACTATAGAATAGACCATGAACACCAACTGCTGGATGAATTCATGGGCCTGGTATCCATCCCCAATATTGTAGGTGATGCAGAGGGTATTCGTCAAACCGGGAAGTATATCATGGAAATGATGGAGGCCCGGGGTATCAAAGCCAGTAAGCTTGAAGGAATAACTCCGGGTATTCCTCCGGTGATTTATGGAGAAGTGTTGGTTCCAGGGGCAAAAAAAACCATCACATTTTATGCTCATTATGATGGTCAACCTGTAAATGCAAGGCAATGGGCGGAGGGGATTGAGCCCTTTAAATCCGTCTTCCTAAATGCCTCATTGGAAAACAGGGGAAAAATAATTCCCAGGCCATCCGGAGATCAAACGATTAATCCGGAATGGAGGATCTATGGACGGAGTACCTCAGATGATAAAGCGGGAGTATTTGTCATACTTACGGCCTATGAGGTATTAAAAAAATTAGGTGGTACACCTTCTGTTAATCTTAAATTTTTCTTTGAAGGGGAAGAAGAAGCAGGCTCCCCTCATTTAGCTGAAATTTTGGAGAAACACCAGGACAAACTCCAGTCAGATCTTTGGATTATTTGCGACGGACCCGTGCATCAATCCGGATTGAAACAAGTGGTATTCGGAGTCCGCGGTGATGTGAATATGCAGGTGACTGTCCTGGGGTCTAAACGACCTTTACACAGCGGTCATTATGGAAACTGGGCGCCCAATCCGGCAATGAATCTTATTAAACTTTTAGCTTCAATGAAAGATGATGAAGGCAAAGTGCTGATCAAAGGATTTTATGATGATGTGATTCCGCTGACGGCAGTAGAGAAAAAAGCCATGGAAGCAGTACCATCGGTTGAAGATCAACTGAAAGAAGAACTTGCGTTTATTAAAGCGGATGGCGACGGGAGATCCCTCGTAGAACTTATCCAGTTGCCTTCACTGAATATTAATGGCATGGCCAGTGCCAATGTCGGCAAACTGTCGGCTAATGTCATACCGACCTATGCCACGGCCAACCTGGACCTCAGACTGGTTTTGGGTAATGATGCACAAAAACAAATCCAAAAAGTAATTGAACATATTAAATCACAGGAATATTATGTAACGGAAAAAGAAGTAACAGATGAAGAACGGAGAACATATCCGCGAATCGCCGTCGTGACCTATGGCCAGGGATATAATGCCCAAAGGACGAGGATGGATCTGCCCATTGCTCAGGATGTAATCCGGGCAGTCCGGTCGACTACCGGTGAACAGGTGGTCCTCATGCCCACCTTAGGGGGAAGCTTACCATTATTTCTTTTTGAAAAATATTTGCATACACCAACCATCACCGTGCCTATAGCCAATCACGATAATAACCAACATGCGGAAAATGAAAATATCCGCATTCAGAATCTGTGGAATGGGATAGAGACGTATGTGGGTTTGATGAAAATGTAAATCAATCGATCCGATGCGTCGGATCAATCGATCCGATTCGTCGATTCACTCGAATCACTCGGATCACTCGTTATATCTCAAATGTTTTTCCACAAACCCGTCATATTCTTCCCTGAATGCTTCATGCCGGTATTTCCCATCCACCGGTATTTCCTTACCCGATTCAGCCTGATTAATCAGCTGATAATAAGTCTGCGGATAGACGCTGGTATACATTTTCGGCAACCAACCCGCACTGGTCAGTCCGGAATAAATGGAAAACAATAAAAACAGGGAAAGCAGAAGAGCGGAACGGTCTTTGAACCGGCCGACAAATTGGAATCCGGAGATTTTTTCTCCCTCCACGATCTGGTCCCTGGAGATCCAACTACCCACGACAAACAAGATCAAAAGAAAAAAAGCAAAGATACCTGAGGTAAGGGCTACTCGGGGGATCAATGGAGCTAACGAAGCGGCCAACAGAAATAAGATCAGGCTTAGATAATAAAATAATACCAGCCAGGATACCCTTCCTGCAATACGCATATCGGGCATGAACCACTGGGCCAGACGCATGGCATAGACTATGACCAGGACGAACGCCGTAGCGGTGAAAATGACCTCGGCCGATTGAAAATGGATATTGAACACCCGCAGGGCCAACAAGACCGTAAGGAAGACCAGACAGCTCAATTCGGTAATGGTTAACCATTTTTTTTCCTTTTTGTTCCAGTCATGCAACCATTGAATGGCGAACAGAGTGCTGAAACTGATTGAAGCCACTCCCAGTATGGTCATTCCATATGCATTCTGCGCTATGGAAGCAAATGCCCCGGTGATCAGGAGAAAAAACAACAGGAAGTAATAGGCAAGGTACCGGCTCATCAGTTGGGGATGTAGAAGACGTAATTGGAATAATAATCAAACCATTTATCCAAAGAAGCCCAGATCTTCGATTGTTCAGGGCTTTCTGTGTTGGTAGCTGCTTCTTTGACGATCAGGGTCCGGCAGGCCAAATCTTCTGCCTCGGTCAACCGCCCGGGTATGGAAGTCAGGGCTCGGTAAAAATTTCCCTCCCGGGATACTCCGAGGATCAACAGGTTCAGCGCAAGGGTTTTGGGCCCTTCCGGAAGCTGGCGCATAATTTCCCTGGCTTTCTGATTTATCCGGTCACTGCCTATCCGGCCTAGCAGACGCACCAACCGGTAACGAACATCCACCACAGGCCCATTAAAGAGGCTGAAGTCAATTTCGTTCATTTTGGAGAATACCGAATCCAGGCAGACAAAGGCCTGAGGGTTTGCACCCTTGAACAACCGCTCGCTTATGAACATGTACGCGAGAGCTTTTTGGTTGTTATCCTCAAACCGTTCGGCCATTTCGGTGGCTTCCTGCATCCGCTCCAGATCGGCCAGGTAGGTGGTGAGTTCTTTCATCTGGTTGAGGAAAAAAGTCTTTTCAAGGTATTCATAGCGGTTGGAAGAAAGGGAGAAAGTAGAAGGGTTTAAGAGACTATAGTATTTCATTCCATTCAGGGTGTCACTCCGTGAAAAGGCTCGGTTGACCAGGATCAGGTATAGCTGGTTGCCATCAAATTGTCCGCCCTGAGGGTGTTTCTCTACAAATACCCGGATAGCCTCCAGGACTTCGTCAGGGAGGGGGTAGTTATTGTCATAGGGCACATTAAAATTACCCGGCTTGATTTCATAGGCTTTTGCCAGCCAGAGGTGGATAGAATTCAGGTCTTGCGCCGTCGGGTAATATTCCGACAGGAGATTATTTTTTAGAAGATACTTGAAGAAAAGGTCGGTATGAAAAGTCCAGCTGAACCAGCCATCCATATAATCCGGATAGATCAGTAATTGTTTCCGGCTGATCTGCCTGGTCCGAACTCCATCACCAAAATAAGGGACAACGGAAGAAACGGTTTCCTGAAGATATTCCGACGGAATGGCCCTGAAATGGGAGACTGATTTACCAAGCCATTCATTGAGCCGGGCGGTGTCTGCCGGAATACCCCGATCAAAAGCCAGTTTATCGGTGAACATGGCAACCCGCTTGTAATTCAATGAGAGCAGGTAATTGCGTTCATTGGGATTCTTTACCTGCTGAATGAGGGTCATATAATCCTGGTTTAAGGACTCAAACACGTCCCTGCGGGAAAGGCATAGATTTGGGAAAAAATAACCCCTGTAAGACCGGAGAACCGCTTTTTCAATATTGACCCGGTACAAGTGGCTGATATAACCCGATCGGATCACGGCATTACGGTGTATGGTCAGGGGGGTATTGGTGGGGTAGTGTTGTCCAAGCCAGGAGATCATTTTTGCTGCCTTGTCCCGGTGTCCGAATTGGTGGAAAATACCGAGGATATGCGTGTAATTATTAAACAGGCTGCCGGTGAAGTAGTCATTCTGGCCGGTCTGGCGCAGGAATTCAAAGCAGGAGAGGACTCCATCGTCATTACCAAGGGCTGCATAGAGAGAGGCAAGGGTATGATATCCTCCGTTGTAATCGTTGGTAATTCTTCCATTAGTTTCATAATTCCCTTTGGCATAGAAGGCATTGAATACAACCCCGGCTTTATCATTTTCAAAGGGGGAAACCAGGGTTAACAGGGACCTGATTTTTTCTTCACCAGCCTCACCGAAAGTTAACCAGTTTTGAAGGCTGCAATTCAGTTCTGTGCCGGTGGTCGGGCTGGCCAGTTCCGGCTGATTAAAAAACTTTGAGATCAGTTCGTGTCCATATCCGGTTGCCCGTGTAAGTTTGGCGGTGAGGTGATCATCAGGCCGGTAATACTGATCGTAGGAAAGCAGCAGTGTAAACTCATTAAGTTTGCTGATCAGATAATAATAATCCCCCTCAGCCTGCCTCACCTGGACATATAAGGAATCAATCAAGTCAGTCAATCCGGTTTTAAGCCCGAAATCCTGCTTTTTGTCCAACTTAATCAGTTGCTTATATATTTCAACTGCATTATTTAAACCATCCTTGGAACCTAAGGACCTTAGATGGGGCATCAGGGATCCGGGGCTGTATCGCTCATTGCTAAGCAGATAAAGCGCTTTGTTTTGTAAGTCCACTTCTTCGCTTTTAAGTAATTCAGCACTTTGAGCGCGGACTTTGGCAATTACCCGTTGGTTTTGTTTCTGCCCTGCATCGTACCAGTAAAATCCGCTCAGGCCAAGCATAAAAAGAATAGCCAGGCCAACCCCGATGCGTTTTGGTCCATATTTCATGAAAGCACGGGTAAACCGGACCCCGGAGGCACTTTGTTTTAAAAAATCCCGGGTATTGGCCAGTAATGCACTGGCATGGTTTTCCGCCTTTTCCGGTTCGTCTGTGACTTCTTCATACCTTTTGATCCATCCAGTATTGGGCTTGGATTGGTTATACCAGTTTTCAAAATAGGTCAGAGGGCCGATTGGCAACAGGTATCCGGAATCCTTGCCGCTTCCGGTCCAGCGATCCATTTGTTTCCGGAAGTCCAGCCAGGTGGTATAATATTCAAATTCCTTATTGGCCCATTGAATAAGTTTGTTCCAGTTGCGGATCAGGCTTTCATGCGTAATATCCAGTACGGAATCCGGAGAAAGGGAGTGAGTCTCCGGATCTTCGGTCTTGAAGGGTCGGACAAAGGCATTTTCTTCCTCCCGGTAAATGTTGAGCACCTGCCCGACGGTCGTGGCGTCGATATTGGGAAGGTTGATGATGGCTGTAATTTCAGCCAGACTCATCCGGTTGCGGACAGCGCGGCTGTGATCGATTTTGGTCAGGCAGGCAAAAGCCAGGGCGATGATCCGTTTGGTCTCCTGGCGGGTAATGGATTTTGAAGGATTGTGGCTTTGGTAATGGTCCCAGGCGCTTTCATACAATGAGTTGGCGTGGATTTCGATGATCTTTTGCAGGCCGGTATTCGTGAAATAGGTTTTTTTATACTCCGGTATGGAGCCGAGCCAGGTCGAAAAACGCCTCTGGTCTTCATCCGGAAGTTCGTTTGCAGGCATACCTCCCACCATCGCATAATGTATCAGGTCCATTTCCTGCCTTCCGTAGTCAGCGGAAAGCCAGGTCTGGCTAAGTGCATGTTGCAATATAGGCAGTTGATCGATGCCTTCGGCCAGGTCGTACACCAGTCGTTCGATCAAACGTTGGGTGATGCGGTTTCCGCTCAGAATGGCGGGTTCCTCAATCACCAGTTTCAGGTCCCGGCGCTTGAGGCGGGGAACAAAAAACTGGGAAAACCCGATGTATTCAGGCAAACCCCGGAAAGCCGAACACTGTCCAATATAATCAGACCGCATAGTGCAGACGATGTACACAGGCAGGTTTCGTTTAAGGGCGATCCGGGCTGTTTCCAGCACGAGGTTTACGACTATCTGTGCATCCTGCGAAGGAGCTTCATTATAAAAGTTTTCCGGATTGGTAAAAAACTCTTCGAATTGGTCCAGCAGGATGAGCAGGTTGGCCGATTGCCTCTTTTTTTGTTTTTGTTCATCCGCAGAAAGGGAATTCCAGGATTCATCTTCCTCATCAGCATAAAAGGAAGAATTAGTATAAAGGTCGATCAGCGAAGAGTATCCCCTTCTCAACTCGGTTTCCACGGTGGCCGGAGGAAGGTCGAATTTATCCGCTAGGGCCAGCGCCATGTTTTTGACCGGACTGCGCTCAGGCCTGAAATCGGCCACTACCCAATTGGAATATTTGGCTTTGAAAAAGCCTGCCCGGGCGTTGGGTACCAGGCCGGCATAGATAAGGGAAGACTTGCCCTCTCCGGAAGCTCCGGTAACCATTAAAAACTTTTTTTGTTCCAGCAGGGAAGTGATCTGGTCGATTTGCTGGTCCCTTCCCTTGAAATAAAGGCTTTCTTCTTCGGTAAACGATCGAAGGCCCGGATAAGGGCAAATGGTTTGCAGTTGCATGAAGTCCGGGTTATTCATTTTCGTTTATATAGGGAAGAAAAAAACGGTCGGCAAAAAGGGTATTGTCCTCAAATTTTTTCCATTCGGCTTTGCGTTCGAATCGATTGTTGTATCCATTCAGGATACGGTAAAAAAACCAGCCCCGGTCTTCATCTGAAAGATCAGGCGGGATTTCAAGCCAGGCTTTATACAGATGATCATTCAAGGCGTGGGCCGTGGCGAAACGGGTCAGCGCTTCCAGTTTACCGGGTGAATTTTTGATTATTTTATTCGCGGACTCTTCATTCCGGGCGGGGTCAGCCATCAAAAGCGCGATAGCGAGTTGTTGGCGGTTGGGTTGGAAAATGGCCGGATTGTCAATCTTGCTCATCTCGGCCCGTGCCGAATCCATGAGCCGCAAAGCCAATTCTCTGCTTCTGTTTTGAAGTAAAAGTTGTTGGGTAATGAATCCATAGAGGGAGGAACGGTTCACAGGTTTCTTAAAGACACGGATCAGCTCCAAAGCCTTTTGATCCTTTCCTCCGGTAAAAAGATGCGCGATGGCATGGGCGTATTGTTCAAAGGAGTACTGATTCAGAAAATTCATTCCTTTATACTGAAACGCATTTAAGACTTTTTCCGGCTGCAATTTTTCATAGTTGCGCTGGGCATTGGCGGTATCGCCGTTTTTCACCGCAGCGATGCCGAGGTGCAGGTACAGCAGGTTGAAGTCAATACGATGTTTGAGGCCGCTTTTTTCCAGTTCCTGCGCCAGACCTGCAAGGACTTCATAAGGAATGGCCTCTTTCATGAAATAGTCTCTTGAAATCTGAGTGGCATTATAAAACATTAACCAGCTTTCAATGGGCCGGACATCGGCTTCAGATTTGTACAATTCATTAAACAGATGATGTCGCAGGATAAAATCGACAAAGGCAGGGGAATTATACGGGAACACAAAATTCCTCGGCTCAAAGGGATGAAAGGGTACAAAATAATCAGGGTACAGGTAAAAATTCCGATAGGGTATGTTTATATGGTCAGAAGCCGAACTTTTCACCACAGAGACGACTCTTGATAGAAAAACCGGGGAAACCTGCCGGAAATAATCCAAGGATACCAGAAAAAGGGAGTCGGTCAAACGAACCGGAGCCGGATGACCTCGTTGGTTGGAACGAAATACATTCAAAACAGCTTCATTTTTATACGCCATGGCCAGGGAGAATTTGGCTTCGTCCGGGTTGGTAAGGGATTGAGCCGACTTTCTCATATTCCCGTAAGCATAGGCAATCAATTCGTCGGAACAAAATCTCAGGTTCAGATTGGAATAGGATTGTCCAATGATGCTGTAATAATTAAAATTGCCGGCAGAGGAGTGATCCAACAATGTCCGGGAGACCAGCTGGTTGTAAAATTCAGTTGCCGGAATTTTTTTCCGTTCGCAATATCCGCCGACGAAACGGTCCATAGCTGGTAAATGACCATAGGTAAAAAAGACCGCTGAAATATTCGTCGCATTGTCTATGGACGTTTCATAGTCGTTTTCCAGGTAGCCCTGGTTAAAAACCAGCAGGGAGTCGACACACCGCAGGGCTTTTTGTTCGTCCCCGGAAGCAGCATAGAGATAGGCCAGTTCCTGGAATAAACCATTGGCTAAAAAACCATAATCCTGGCTGCCTCGGATTTGCAGGATATCACGTGCAAAATTCTTTTTTATCCAGGCAGATTGATCCGAAAGACCAAAAGGGGAAAGGATGGTCAGCAGTTGATCAATTTCATTCTGGTCCAGGGTTTTATAATGTAGGGCATCTTCGAGGGCTAAGCCAAGTTCCCGGATTTCTTTAAAAGATTCTGGTTGCTTTTTTAGAATTTTCAGAACCCATTCTCCCGACCGGCGGGCATTCTTCCTGGCCAGGTCTCTCCATTCCGGCCGGATGGTATGGAGATTGGCAAAACCCAGGGCAACGCGCAGATTGTTTTGTTCCTTGAGGATGGCTGTCATCGAACCTGCATCTTCAGGGAATGTTTCCGGAGAGGACATTTTGCTAATCATACTATCAGCCAGTTGAAAACATTGCTGCATTTCTTCTGCCGGCTGATCCAGTCCCTGAATGGTCAAGATTTTACCGATGCCAATAGCG
Organism: Saprospiraceae bacterium; assembly: GCA_034439915.1. Classification (GTDB taxonomy): domain Bacteria; phylum Bacteroidota; class Bacteroidia; order Chitinophagales; family Saprospiraceae; genus JADJLQ01. The sequence goes on from JAWXBI010000021.1 coordinate 8,843, forward strand.
ACATGTATTTTTTGCAGTGGGTATTCGATAGATTCTACCAGGTCCGGAACGGATAGATTACCATACTGAAGCAGTTGGGCGACGACATTTCCATAAAATTCAAGCCCGAGTTTGGGATTCCTGGCCAGTTCCAGGGTTTGGACTTTAATATTCTGAAGGATGGAGCTATTCCTTTGTTTCAAAAAACCGGAAACCGCAAAGGAACTTAAGGCAAGGATCACCAGTGCGGCAAAGGCGGCTGCAATTTTTTTAGGCCCAAACTTCATCACGGTCCGGGTGATGATATGTTTTTGGGCACTCTTGTTCAGAAATTCCTTGGCATTGGCAACCAGGGTTTCAGCCCTGGCCATTTTCTTTCCGTGATCTTCTTCATCCGGCAGATAGCGGGCGATCCACCAGTTGTTGGGCTTCACCCGGTTAAACCAGTTTTCAAAATAAGTCAGGGGGCCAATGGAAAGCAGGAAATTATTCGATTTCCCACTCTGTACCCAGCGGCCCAATTGCTGTTCAAAATCCTGGGATACCAGGTAGCTGTCGTATTCTTCCCTGGCCCAGATCTTGAGGTAATCCCAGTTGCGGATCAGGCTTTCGTGGGTGATGTCCAGTACATTTTCCTTTCCCAGGCTTACAGTCTCTGCGTCTTCGGTGATAAAGGGGCGTATAAAGGTATTGCCGGGCTCCCGGAAAATATTGAGAACGAGGCCCACGGTTTCCAGATCAAGCTCTTTACGGTTGAGGATCAGCCATATTTCGTGCAGGGTCATCCGGTTTCGAACGGCCCGGCTCTGATCGATTTTGGTGAGGCTGCTAAAGGCAGTGCGGATTATCGCTTTGGAAGACTCATCCGGGAGGGGTTTGCCTGTTTTGGATTCGTAATACTCCTCTGCAGACTCATACAGCTTATTGGCGTGGGTGTCCAGTACATTCTGCAGACTGGGCCGGTGGTAACAGGCCCGGATAGGTGCAGGAAGCTGGCCAAACCAGGTTTTAAACGATCCGGTCTGGTCGTCCGGTAGATCGCTGGCTGGCATCCCGCCAACCATAGCATAGTGGATCAGGTCCATCTCTTCCTTCCCTTTATTCGCAGCGTGCCAGATTTGATTGAGGGCGTGTTGCAAAATGGGCAACTGATCAACTCCTTCAGCAATGTCATGGATCAGGCGTTCGGTAAGCCTTCTCGAAATCCGGTTTCCGCTGAGTTCAGCGGGTTCTTCGATTACCTGCTGAAGCTGGAGCCGGTTGAGCCGGGGCACAAAGTACTGGGAAAAACCTATAAACTCGGGCAGGGAACGGAAAGCAGCACACTGCCCGATATAATCCGACCGCATGGTAAATACGACATATACGGGCAGGTTTTCATCCAAGGCAATGCGGGTAGTTTCCAGAAGGAGATTGAGGACCAGGTTTGACTCCTTGGAAGGCACCCCCTGGTGGTAGTTTTCCGGGTTGGTGAAAAATTCCTCAAACTGGTCGACGATGATCATCAGGTTGCCTGCCCTCCGTTTGAGGGCCGCCTTTTCTTTGTCATTGGCCTCTTGCCATTCCACAGATTCAATGTCGAGATAGGCATCCGAATTTTTATACAAATCGATCAGGGCGGAAAATCCGTGATGCAGTTCGGATTCTGTAATAGATGCATTGGGGATGTTCAGTTGCCGCGTAAGGGCCTTGCATAAATTACCAAAAGGATTGCGTTCGGGCCTGAATTCCGCCACCCGCCACTGGGTATAGGTCGACCTTAAAAATCCGGCTCGGGCATTGGGTACGATCCCCGCATAGACCAGGGAGGATTTGCCGTCCCCCGATGCTCCGGTGAGCATGAGGAATTTATTGTGTTGGAGCTGCAAAGTGGCCTGTTCAATGTCCTGATCCCGGCCTTTGAAATACAGGGACTCTTCTTCCGTAAAAGAGCGCAGTCCTGTGTATGGGCAGATTTGGTACTCCTCGAATGTAATCATTTAAGTTCGATTACGGTGGTATAAACTTTTTTTACTTCAGAAGGGATTTGTTCTTTAGGCACCACGGAGGATACCACTTTTGGTGCTTTGAAATTCCTCACCAGGTTGCTTTTCGGATCATCATCCCCGACCAGGAACAAGGGAGTGGGCGAGGAAGCCCCGCCTACTTCTTTCCAGATTTGTTTGATAAAGGGGAGTGCCCAGTCGGCAGCATATTTAAAATAAACCACGGCTAATTTGCTTTTCGGGATTTGTTGAGAAGATATTTCGCGGTAGTGATCGGGGCTGTCTGGCATGATATTCATGAGCTCGACCGGGTATTCCAGGCTGATCCGATCCGTAATGGCTTTGGCTTCCACTTCGTCCTGCTGGTTGAAAATGAAAAAAATGTCGGTATCCTTGGCATCATAAACTTCAGCGTCTTTCTTCATCATCACGACCCGCATATCATCCACCAGCTGCATCGGGCCTGCTGCATTGGAAAACATCATGTTTCGCGTAATATGGTTGCGGATATATTTGATAAAATTTTGCTGGGCTGACTTTATCGGAAGGTTGCTGCTGGCCGGATAGATCCAAATAAAGGAATTAAAATCCTGATCTGCTTCCATCTTCCGCTTTGCTTCCATAAATTGAAATTGCGGGAAAGAAGTTTCGTCGTCCGATTCGAAACGACGGCCGTATTCCCCGCTAAGGATATGCAGGGAACAGGAACATTTATCCAGGCTTTCAGCTACTTTTTGTTTAAACAATTCATCATCCGAAGGGCAATCGATAGTAGGAAAAACATTAAATCCGGCTTTCTGTATGATGATCGCCATTTCTTCCCTTTGCTCTTTGAGGTCAGCGGAAGTCCAGGCCAGGAAAACGGTGGGTTTGGCCCGGTCAATCACCTGCACCTGGATGGAACTGGGCAAAGAGGTGATAAAATTTTTTACAGGCTGGGCCCGGGAAGTGATATTAAGAGGGGTATCAGGCAGGTCAATCGATTTAGACTGGCTTTTTATGCCGTTTATAATTTCTTTAATGGCATTGGCCAGTTTATTGATCTGGTTGCGGTATAGTACCCTACCGGATCCCAGGTGGAGGTTGTCATCGGCCGGTCTCAGGGGACGATTAATGCCATGATCCCTGTATATAAAATCAATGGAGCGCAAATCCCCGGAAAGCTCTTTTTCCAATAGCCTGAGGTCGTCGGAATCCAATTCGTGGATATTCACGGGAAGGATGCGGGAAGCGCTGTTTCCGTTGGGCAACCGGATATTCAAAGCCAGCTTGTCTGCTGAAGCCGCTTCTTTAAACTTCAGGAATTCGGTTTGCCAGGGTAAGGATGCCGTATCACAATAGGTTTGTGAAATGACCGGGATGAAAATCATGGATTTGATTTCTTGCTGGTCTATGGAAGCTGGATGATTGGAGTCCGGACTGGGGCCAAAGTAAATGGTCAGTTTATCTTTCAGGGTGGCCTCCAGCTCCTGCCGGAGTTTCTCATTTAATTCGGAAACCCAGCCTGAACCTAAGCCGTTACCAGTCTGCTTATTGTCGGCAGCCCGGTAGCTGATGTATATATCGCAGTCGTATTCCGGGAAAAGGGTGGACGTGGGTTTTATCAGGTTGCTTGCTTCCGAAGCAGCAGCCCGATCGCCGGTAAGTACTTCATAGATATTAACCGGTTCCCTTACATTTTTCAGGACTTCCTGTTTGATGTAGCGGGATACAATACCTTGTTTGTTGGCAATGTTGTGGTGAACCGATTCTGAAATCCAGATTCCTCCAGGTGTTGCCAGAGTCTGTAGCCGGGAAGCGATGTTTACTACATCGCCAAAAACATCTTCTGCTTCAAACACTACTTCCCCGAAATGTATGCCAATGCGCAACAAAAACGATTTGGATTGGTTACAAACCTCCTGGATCCGGATGGCCGCATAGATGGCATCGGAAATGGTATTAAAACTCATCATAACCCCATCCCCCAGTTCCTTGATCCATGTACCACCAAATTGTTCGACGATGGGCTTTTGGATTTCGCGGTTTTGTTGGAGTAGTTGAAATGCCTTTACTTCATCATTACCCATCAATGCGGTATATCCCACAATATCAGTAAACATGATGGCAGCGAGACGGCGGGTTTGAGCCATGTATTAATTTGATTTAGTACACTTGATAAAGGATTAAAAAACCCAGTGCAAAGATTCAGCAGCATTCCATTAGTCCCTGAACCTGAAGGTGAGCCTTTTAATATTCCAAAGTTTGCACTTTGATATTCCGCTCAAAATAGGGAAATTATAGATAAGGGGTTTTTATTATTGTTAAATTTTTAGGACTTATGAAATCCGTCGGATAACTGGTTCTAAATCCATTTAGTAGATTTGGATGTAGTTTCATTATTTGGATTACAGGGCTATAAAATTTGAATTTTAAAATCAGGGCGATAGTTTATCTTTAATCCTTATCTTTAGTTAAATAAGACCCCAGCATTTACCGATGAAAAGAAAAACATTTCTAAAAACTTCTTCGCTGATGGCTTTTAGTCTTACTGCATTTGGTAAAGTAAGGTGGAACGGTGAGCGATATGAAGGGGATACCCCGACTACGACGGATATCCTGGGCCCATTTTACCGGCCCGGTTCACCGGTACGTCAACGAATAGTACCACCCGATTCAAAGGGCATCCCTATGCTGCTGAAGGGAACAGTATTTAAACCGGACGAAAAAACACCATTGGGAGGGGCCCTAATTGAAGTGTGGCAATGTGATGAAAAGGAAAACTATGACAACACTTCGGATGATTATAAATTCCGTGGCGCCTGGAAAACGGCTGCTGATGGCAAGTATAAATTTGAAACCATCGTACCGATTCCCTATAAAGTGACCGATACGATGTGGCGGCCAGCGCACGTCCACTTCAGGGTCTCGACTGCAGACTATCAGGATTTAATCACCCAGATTTACTTTAAAGGAGACCCTTATCTGGAAGAAGACACCAGTGCGGCTTCGCCCGAATCCCAGAGCAGGATACTTGAAATTCTAAAAAACAAAAGCGGCAATCACGAAGTAAAATTTGATATCCTCATGCAGAAAGAATTTGCCCTGGAAGCCGCTGCAGTCAAAAAATTAACAGGATTGTACCAACTGGAACAAGGAATTGCCGAGTTTTTTATGGAAGACGACCTTCTGTTCCTCAAATTGAATGGTCAATTAATGGAGGCCTTAACCTACAAAGGCGACAACACTTTTGAGGGTGGCCTGGGTCGTGTCAAAGCAAAATTTAATTTATCACCCCAGGTTTCCCAGGTAGTGATTACCAAGGGAGATTATGATTCCAATGATCCCAATAAAATAACGACCCTAAAAGGGGATAGGTTTCTAAAATATTAATCCCTTAAAGCCCAATCTGAGGACTTTTTAAAAGCGGAAAAAAACACCGGTTTATCCATTTTTTGAATTTCCGGGCTAGAATCACTTAATTTTTGAGGAAATAAAACAAATTTGTTTTAAGACGGTTCAGAAATTTAAAATTTTATCATAGATTTATTTGGTAATTAAATTTTACCCTTAAGGATCCCGTTTTCCTGATAGGGTCATGTATAAATTATCCTCACCTTAAAACAATTTCAACTCTTTAATATGAAGATTCTAAATCTGATACCCATAATGGTATTGAGCCTGTTGGTTATTTCCCGATGTACGGAGAAAAAATCACCGGATGCCGGCTCCAATATGGTATCCACCATGACGGCAGCGCCTGAAAAACCGGACTTTCATGGTTACGAAAGCGAAGCAACCTGGGGACATCATTTAGTTACTGTTGGAGGATGCAACGATTGCCATACCCCCAAAAAAATGGGCTCCCATGGACCGGAATTCGACAGCACACTGATGTTGTCCGGACATCCTGCCGGGATGCCTAAAATTGATGTCGACCGCAAAGCGATGGAGAAAAAAGGGCTGGTTATTACTCAGCACCTGACCGAATGGATAGGACCCTGGGGTGTATCTTATGCAGCCAATTTAACTCCCGATCCCAGCGGAATAGGGGATTGGACCATTGAAAATTTAATGTTGGCACTTCGGGAAGGCAAAGCAAAAGGACTCGCTGCATCCAGAACCCTGCTCCCACCTATGCCTTGGAATGAAGTCACCCGGTTTTACACCGATGATGAAATCAAAGCCATGTTTGCTTACCTCAAAACGGTTAAACCTGTCAGCAACAACGTACCGGCTCCTTTGCCACCAGCCAGTGCCGGCAAAATGTAATACAATCTTTAGACCGACAAGTACCATGACCACCTGGTATTCGATTGATGTCAGGTGGTATTTTTTTAATAAGGCGGAATTGTAGAATCGTAGAATCGTAGAATTGTTCAATTTTCAACCTCAACCCGTTTCTCTTGAATCGAAGAATTGCAGATCCGAAACATCGGATTGTTAAATTGACACGCATCCCCCTTCCCCTTTAACCCTTAACCCTTTACCTCAACCTCAACCTCAACCTCAACCTCAATGAAACGCTCTCTTCTTATCCTCTTTCTCTCCGGTCTTTTTTTTAATATTCGGGGATCAGCCCAACCCCTCTCTTCTGTTGCGTCGGTTAAAATATTTTTAGCTACGCTTTCACCTGAAGAAATAAAAAATACCCAGTTTCCTTTTGAAGATACCCTTCGTAAAAAATGGACCAACCTGCCCGTAGGTCTGGTTCCACGTCCCGGAATTGCATATGGTTCCTTGTCCGATCAAAGCAGGATGGCTTTCCACCGGGTGTTATCGACTATGTTAAGTTCGCAGGGTTATCTCAAGACAACCAGTATTATGCAGTTGGATGATATACTCAATACATTATATCAGGCTGCTTTTGATGAAAAGAAAATCAAGGCAGAAACTTTAAAAATGGTTCAGGATCTGAAATGGGCTCATGGCAATTATTACATCTCAGTCTGGGGTCAACCGCAGGATAAATTGCCCTGGGGTCTCAATTTTGGAGGCCATCATATTGCGATATCATTTACAAGTGATGGAAACAAAGTATCCATGTCTCCTTATTTTATCGGTACGGATCCATCAGAAGTCAAGTCAGCCAAATATGCGGGCTGGCGGGTACTCAGTAAAGAGGAGGATTATGGATTTATGCTGGTCAACATGTTGACCGACAAACAAAAATCAATAGCTGTATTGAAACAAGAAGTGCCTAAAGACATCATTACCAATCCGAACAGCAGTCAGCGGATCAAAGAATTTTATGGGGTCAGTGCAGCTACCTTTAATGAAGAACAGCAAACGATGTTACAACTGCTGGTCCAGGAATATGTGCACAATTTTGAGCACGTCAAGGCACATCAATTATTCCGGAAAATTCTAAATACAGGTCTCGATAAAATTTATTTTGCCTGGGTAGGTAGTTTGGAAAACAATAAGCCGCATTATTATATCATACACGGACCGGATTTCCTGATCGAGTATGACAACGTAGGATTCCAGAACGACGGCAATCATATTCACGCGATCCTTCGCGAAACGGGAAATGATTTTGGAGACGATATTTTGAAAAAACATTATTTGGAGAATAAACACTGACCTTGGTTATATGCCCTGCGTCGCAGGAATGCACATGATTTTGCTGGATACTCCAATTCCAAATTCCAGAATATACATTTTTTGTAAAAAATGGAATTAATGTCCAGAATTTACATTTTTTTACATAAATGGAATCCGTATGATTGCCCGGCATATTTTAGCTGACTTACAACAGGCACTGACCAGTCGTATTGGTTTGTAGATGAGGGAATAATTCATTACTATTTATTTGCATTTGTTCTATTGATTTTGAAATATTCCAAAGGCACATTAAAAAATGGGCAACTCATGGCTAACATTGGTTCCGTGGCGCAGTCACCTCATTTTGGTAAAAAAATATCCCTGATATCCTGTACCAGGCTTGCCGTTGGTGCAGCATCCAGTAAATCATGAGGTCGTAAATAGATTTTCAATACCGGCATTTTAATCGGATAAGGTACTTCAATAAACTTTACAAAAAAACCTTATGTATGACTGGGCGTACCTACGGCAAGCCTGGCACGCTATACTTACTTTTTACGTGTTTTATCAACAGTAAATCCCTACGGGATAGGAGGCTTTATTGCATTTTATAACCGAAGTTTGTAAACCAATATTCAGAACTGGCGATGTAAATGCCTCAGTATGTATGACAGGGCGTACCTACAACACGCCGTATTTACCGTTACGTGTTTTTACCTATAGAAAATCCCTACGGGATAGGAGGATTTATTACATTTTCTAGCCGAAGTTTGTAAGCCAATATTCAGAACTGCCTATGTACAGGCTTCAGTGGCTTGAGAATTTTTTTTAAGTACTTTACGGGGTGGATACTTTGCAAGAGCTGCACCAGCAGCAATGCGTAAAGTTAGATGGTAAACTCTACAAGTTGCTTGTAGCTGAATTCTGAGTTGAATCAGGTTGTCCAAATTTCCATTAATAGGCTATTTTTCATTTGGGAGAAGTTTGACTTCGGCTTTGCACAGAAATATAATTTACGACATCGGCACACAGCCCTTCCCGAAAAGTTTTTTTAACAATTGATTTAGTGTCGTGAGCTAGCCAGAATAATAATAGAAAATAAAGGTTGACCTTAACTTATTAAATTTAAGCAACTATTTGAATTTAATAAAATGAGAGGTTTTCGTATGAGGTGTTTCTTTTTATTTGGATTGCTCAACGTGGTATGGAGTCGTCCTGTTCCATTATATTCCCAGCTCAACCCCCGTAATCTGACCCAATACACCGAATTGGATGGCGTACCGGCCTCCGAAGTCGGGAGTATCCTTTCCGACCGAAACGGTTATATCTGGGTAGGCACCCTCAATGGTCTGGCGCGGTATGATGGTTATGAATTTAAACGGTTTTTCAACAACCCCAATGATCCCGGTTCCATCAAAGGCCTCCAGGTCTGGTCCTTATTTGAAGACCGCAAAGGTCAGATTTGGGCGCCCACCAGTCCTACAAACCTCAATGCCTATGACCCGGCCACCCGGTCATTCAGAACCTATGAATATAAACACCTGATTGAACACCCAGCCAACGTGGAGATAGGTATTACGGCGATCTGTGAAGATCATCAAGGGAGAATTTATTTTGGAGTCAGTACCAATTTTGGGGAAACTATTTACTCCAGTATCCTCTATTTAGATGAAGGAACTGTTGACATCCAACGTTTCTTCGTTCCCGATAGCGTCGATAGTGAAAATGTACTTAATATGACTACCGACCCGGAAGGGAATATCTGGATCATTACGTATTCAGGCCTGTTTAAGATTGACACCCTTCACCGGTGGAATAAATTATCAGATTGGAATAGGATCTTCGCGAGTGTGGGGGATTCTCCGGTTGATTTGAAGTACGGAAAGGATGGACACTTATGGGTCACATCAGCAAACCAGGTCTTGTATAAATTTGATCTCAATACGGGTCAATATCAATCTTACATCCCCGGTGGCCCCAGGAGCGGCAGATATAGGCACCCACTTGCCCTTAATCCTGTAGGTCATGTCTGGATTGGTACGGACCGGGGACTTGCCTTATTCAATACAACTACTAAATCGTTTGAGCGATTTAACTTTGAAGCCGGTCACCCTATGGACCAGGCGCTGGTGCGGATAATCACTCCGGATGAATTTGGAAATGTATGGATTGGTACCCAGATGCATGGTTTATTTAAGTATGAAGAAAAGGCCATATTTAAATCATTTGGTTACAAAACGGATCAAAAAGACGGACTGACTTCAGGCTGGGCCAATACGATTTGTGAAGCCAGGGATGGAAATTTATATATCACGACCAGTGGGCCGACGGGATCCGGAGGCATCAGCATCATGGACCCTGGAGGCCGCTCCATCTTGCGGAGTGTTCCATACGATCAATTGTCCACCAATGGCATCTTGAGTTTTATGGAATATGCTCCCAATGAATTTTACATAGGCACCTGGCAGGGAGTCCACCAGTTTTCTCCATTTAATCTGCCGGCAAAAAAATTGCAATTTGAAGGTATCCCCAACCAGCTCAAGGTGCAAAAAATGGTGGAGGATAAAAAAGGAAATTTATGGTTTGGCACTACTTATGGTTTATATCGCAGGTCCAAAGGAAGTTCTGTTTTTATGAAGTATGATCTGAGTTTGATGCAGGGGAGTAATGAGAGCAGCAATGAAGTGACCAATATGTTTGAAAGTCCGTTTCATGGATTATGGTTGCTGACCAATAACGGTTTGTTTCTTTACAAGTATGAAACCAATAAAATTGAACGGCATGCTTATGACCGGACTAAAGGGGATATATTAATCACTCAGGACATCAATTCGTTTTATGAAGACTCTTCCGGCTTGGCTTGGGTCGGGACCTGGCAGGGCGGATTGAGCCGTTATGATCCCAACACCAAAAAAATAGTGACCTATACGCTGGATGATGGCCTGCCGTCCATGAGTATTCAGGGCATCCTGGCTGATGAAAAAAAAGGTGTACTCTGGTTGAGTACCTTTGAAGGACTGAGTCGTTTTGACCTCAAAGAAAAAAAAATCTACAACTATTCCATTTCAGATGGTATCCAGGGGCAATTGTTTGCGGATGGCGCTGCCTTGAAAACCTCGAAAGACATTTTTATTTTTGGCGGGTCCAATGGCATTACGGTGTTTAATCCGGATCAGATCACTGAATCCTCTTTTCCTCCCAAAGTTTTTCTCACTGACCTTAAATTATTCAATCAATCCATCCTTCCCGGGGAACATTCCATTTTGAAAAAGCCGATTCGGGAAACGAATGAGATCATCCTGAAAAGCAGCGAGAATAACATTACTTTAGAATTCGCTTCCATTCATTATTCCAATCCGGCAAAAAACAGAAGTGTTTACCGGTTGGTAGGTTATGAAAACGAATGGAGGGAGGCCGGCAACCAACACCTGGCTTTTTATCCCAATCTGGCTCCCGGACTATATACTTTTCGTGTAAAAGCAGCCAACAACAATGGGGTATGGAATGAGGAGGGCGCATCCCTGAAGATTACCATTCTTCCGCCCTGGTGGAGGACGACCTGGGCCTACCTGGGTTATTTTATCCTTTTAATAACCGGAGGATTTGCAATTGATCGATATCTACGTCACCGTATAGTGGAAAAAGAGCGCGAACGGTTTCAGGCTAAACAATTGGAGCAGGCTAAAGAAATTGAGCAAGCCTACCAAGACCTTGGTCAGGCTCATGAAACCTTAAAAGCAACCCAGGCCCAACTGATCCAATCCGAAAAAATGGCTTCGTTGGGTGAACTGACTGCAGGCATTGCGCATGAGATTCAAAACCCGTTGAACTTTGTCAATAATTTTTCCGATGTCAATAAAGAATTAATTGAAGAATTAAAAGAAGAAAGGTTAAAGGCCAAAGGCGAAAGGAGAGAAAATCTGGAAGATGAGCTGCTGAATAACATTGAAGAAAACGAATTGAAGATCAATCATCACGGTAAACGCGCCGATGCCATAGTAAAAAATATGCTTCAGCATTCGAGAAATACATCCGGCCAAAAGGAAACAACTGATCTCAATGCCCTTTGTGATGAATACCTGCGATTGGCTTACCATGGACTAAAGGCCAAAGACAAAACTTATCACGCTGAATTTAGCTTTGATCCTGACCCCAATCTCCCCAAAGTAGCCATTGTACCGCAGGAAGTCGGAAGAGTCCTGCTTAACCTCATTAACAATGCTTTTTATGCCGTAGGCGAGCGAAGCCTCAGGGTCAAAGATCCTGAGCGAAGCCTCATGGCTGAAAGTCCCGGGGCCACCACCAAATCTGAATCCCTGAGTAGGGAAGAAGGGTATAAGCCGGCCGTAAAGGTGAGTACCAAATGGATAAAGGCTCGACTGGGAAACCTGGCTGAGATCCGGATTGAGGACAATGGCCTGGGCATTCCGGTGGAAATCCGGGAGAAAATCTTTCAGCCGTTTTACACTACCAAACCGACCGGGGAAGGGACCGGCCTGGGATTGTCATTGGCTTATGATATTGTGAAAGCTCACAGTGGTGAAATAGTAGTCAAGTCGAGGGAATCGGGGGGATCGGCATTCATTATTCAATTACCGGTACTATAAATGAAGACGAAATTTATAAAATTCAGCATCCTTTGGTGGGCCGGCATCCTGGTTCCCTGTTTCAGCATTGCACAGAAAAACCCCCACAGCATCCCCTTGGGTGAACCTAATCGCGACAGTCTGAGAAAAGTCATCAACAGCCCGGGTAATCCGGTCCTACATATCGAAGCCTTGCGCAACCTGGCCTATTCCTATATCGAAAACCGGAGGGACAGCGCTATGTATTATTATGAAAAGCTGATCTCATTGGTCGATCAGACAAAAAATAAACTCTGGGAAGCCGATGCCAGCAATTCGATCGGATTTTTATCTTATGTGAGCGGTAATTATCCGCGGTCTCTTCAGTTTTTATTGCGGGCTCTGGAAATCGCTGGAAATCCGGATACCGAAAAGGATACCTGGGATCCTTCGGATCATAGCCTGGTGAATCCAAGGGTGGCCAGGCTAACGGTGTTGGCGCGAACCCACCTGCATCTGGCCGGGCTTTACGGATATACCGGCAATTACAAAGACAATGTGGAGGAGCAATTATTTCATTTTACTGCGACAGAGAAAATCGCAACTGACATAGGGGATCAAGTAATGCTGTCCTTGGTAAATATGAACCTTGGCAGACATTATTATTTCCGGAACGTCCTGGATTCTGCGCTTACTCATTCACAGAAAGCAGTGAAATTTATCCAGCAAACCAACTATACCAAATACAAAGGATCCGCCCTGATGAATATTGGGAATATTTACCTCGGGTTAAGACAGGTGGATCTCGCCAAACGATCTTTCTATGAATCAATTCGGGCAAGTCTGGACAATAACAATCTCCGGTCCCTGGGAGATGGCTACCTCTCTCTTGCTGCATTCTTTCATGAAACGGGTCACCCTGATTCAAGCATTGTTTATGCGCAACATGGATTGTATAGTTTTCAAACGACTGGTATTCTTTCCGGCGTGATCAGCGCATGCAATCAATTGTCCGAAACCTATTTATCTATGCAGCAGACGGACAGCGCCTTTAAGTATTTGCATAAGGCCATGCAGGTCAGCGATAGCCTGAATACGGGGGAAAAATTGCGACGGTTTCAGACTATGGACCTTGACGAACGGCTGCGCCAGCAACAATCGGAAAAGGAAAAAGAAGCCTATCGCAACCAGGTCAGGATCTATGCATTAGGGGCGGGTCTCACCGTGGTTTTTATCATTGCCTTGCTTCTCTACCGAAACAGCCGTCAAAAAGAAAAAACAAATCAAGCTCTTGCCAGCCAGAAGCGGGTTCTGGAAACTACCCTTGGGGAATTGAAATCCACACAATCCCAACTTATCCAAGCCGAAAAAATGGCCAGCCTTGGGGAGCTTACTGCAGGCATTGCCCATGAAATTCAAAACCCCTTAAACTTCGTCAATAATTTTTCAGAATTGAGTAAGGAGTTACTGGATGAAATGATATCGGAACTCGACAGTGGCCATACTACAGAGGCGAAAGAAATAGCGGATGATGTGATTCAAAATTTAGAAAAAATAAATTATCATGGCAAGCGAGCTGATGCGATTGTAAAAGGAATGTTGCAACACAGTCAAAATAGTAAGGGGGTTAAAGAACCAACAGATATCAATTTGTTGTGTGATGAATATCTACGCTTAAGTTATCATGGACTACGCGCAAAAGACAAATCATTTAATGCAACGATCAAAACTGATTTTGATGCAACGATTGGCAACATCAATATCATACCACAAGATATTGGAAGAGTGGTGTTGAATTTGTACAACAATGCATTTTATGCCGTGAATGAAAAAAGGAAACAAACAACGGAAGAGTATGAACCAACAGTTTCAATCAGTACAAAAAAAATAAATGGTAAAATTGAGATCCATGTTGTTGATAATGGCAACGGCATTTCACAAATAATACTGGATAAAATCTTCCAACCTTTCTTTACCACCAAGCCCACCGGGCAGGGAACCGGCCTGGGATTAAGCTTGAGTTATGATATTGTGAAAGCGCATGGTGGGCAGTTGAGGGCTGACACAAAGGAGGGAGAAGGATGTGAGTTTTCAATCCATTTACCAATTTCTTAAATCCCTGCTACATGAAATTATCCCTTTCGTTGTTTCTATTGCTTGTTATCCTATACACCAAAGTTTTAGGACAGGGGAAACCACCGGAAAATTCAATTTCCAATCGGGGAGATAGTTTACAGCGGATTTACGCCCAGTCAACGAAAGACGCTGTTCGATATCAAATGGCAAACGAGATATGGTCCTATTATGAAAACTCAAATGCAGATTCATCGAACTACTATATCGAAATCGGGTTGACAGTGGCCAAGGATAGCAGTAAGAAACTCGCGGAAGCCAATGCTCTTGCTGCGCGGGCTTATCAATCTGTTATCAGCGGCCAATATGCCTCATCTTTAGAAGATTTGATCAAAGCCTTTTCTATTATTGAGAAAGTTGATGCGGAGGATAATAATTGGATTTTGAAAGACCCGATGCAGGCAAAACTATTAACGCTATCCACAACACACCACATCTATGCTACATTAATGACTCCAACTAAAAACACGGAACAGCAAATCTATCATTATAGGCAAGCCCTTCAATTAGGTACAAAATTAGATCATTCCACGCGGCAGGTTTTGTCCAACCTGGGGTTGGGTAGGTCTTATTTAGATTTGAATATGTTGGATTCAGCTTTGATACATTTGCAACAGGCTGAATTGATTGCATTGCAGAGCGGGTTTAAAGATTATTTATCCGCTGTTTTGTCTTATACCGGATTAATCCAATACAAAAGAGGAGAATTAAAACCTGCCCTGCAAACCTTTCACAGGGGTATTCGGAGTGGAATAGAATCCTCCAATTTGGGCGGCTTAGCCCAAAATTATTTTCAGTTGACAAATTTTTATCTACAGGAGAAAGATAAAGACTCAGTGCTTGTTTATGCTCTCAGGTTTAAAGCACTCATGGAACAATTGGGTTCCATTTCATTATCAACCGTAGATAAGGGAATGGCATATGAAAGTGTTTACCGTGCGTATCTTCTGAATAACAAATTAGATAGTGCTTTTAAGTACCAAGGTATGGCATTGACGATTAAGGATAGTTTATTTAAGTCCAGAATAAATAACCTGTCCAAATTTCAGGAACTATCATATAGTGAGCAAATGCGAATGCTGAAAATTGAAAGGGAAAAGGAAGAGTTTCAAAATCAGGTGATTGTAGCATCCATGCTTGCGGGATTATTGATTTTTTTTCTGATTTCATTCATTCTGTTTCGAAACAATAAGCAAAAGCGTTTGGCAAACAAGGTTCTGGAAGAAACACTGGATAATCTCAAAGCCACTCAATCGCAACTCATCCAGTCCGAAAAAATGGCGTCACTGGGAGAACTCACTGCAGGCATCGCCCATGAGATTCAAAACCCGTTAAACTTTGTCAATAATTTCTCCGAGGTCAACGACGAATTAATTAAAGAATTAAAAAATGAAATAATTAAAGGGAATACTCCTGAAATAACTACTATACTGAACGATATTTCTTCGAATAGTGCAAAAATAAATTATCATGGGAGGCGTGCCGATGCGATTGTAAAAGGTATGTTGCAACACAGCCAGGCAGGCAGTGGCAAAAAAGAACTCACAGATATCAATGCATTGGCAGATGAATATATTCGATTGTGTTATCATGGCTTACGAGCGAAGGACAAGAATTTTAATGCTACTATCAAAACCGATTTCGATGAAAACATTGGCGAGATTAATATCATTCCGCAGGACATAGGAAGAGTAATATTGAATATACTGACGAATGCTTTTTATGCAGCGAACGATAAAGCTAAAAACCTTCCAGGTTCGATCTACGGTCTGTCCGATTACAATGATAAAAACCCTGCCCTGCCGGCAGGAGGGCTGGAAGGTTTGGTTCCAGACTACCACCCCACCGGCTCACTTTCCACCAAAAAAATTAATGCCAGCCCGTCCCGGTCCACTTCGGGAGACCCGCTCGGGCGGGATAAAGTAGAAATAACAATTGCTGATAACGGCAACGGTATCCCTCCTCATATCTTAGATAAAATATTTCAACCATTTTTTACGACTAAACCGACGGGACAGGGAACTGGATTAGGGTTGAGTTTGGCTTATGATATTGTGAAGGCCCATAGTGGGAGTATAAGAGTGGAAAGTAAAGTGGGAACTGGAAGTACATTTATTATACATTTAGCTGTATGAGAGCAATAATAATTATTCTGTTTTTTTTATTTGGCAAATCATTTGCTCAGGGGAATCTATTCATTAATATAGATTCTATTCCATCATCGGGATTACTATTGGATAATGGGTGGCTCTATGCCCCGGAAATAAATGGTCAGAAGCCAACTATCTCCAATTCATCCTGGCAAGCTATAAATCCTTCGCAAGACCTACACGATTCAATACCTAAATTTGCTACTCAAGGTATCGGATGGATGAGATTAGATTTTAAATTGGCCAGTACATTAAATGACAACAATTTTGCTATCCAAATCCAACAATCTATAGCTGCTGAATACTACCTGAATGGTAAACTATTAGATATATTCGGTATACTTAACGAAAATCCTAAATTAGTAAAAGCCGTTGATCCCTATTGGCGACCTATTTCATTTTTGATTAAAGAAGATACTATCAATTCATTAGAAGTAAGATTCGCTGTCCAGTCAGGTATCTTATATACTAAAGTATTTGAAACATTTAATCCATTAACTGCAATTACACTATTTGAACACCGTCATTCAATCAATCTGTATACTCGCCTCATCAGCAATTATAACATTTTTATTTTTTTAATCATTGGCATAAGTTTGATGATTTGTATACTACATTTGACATTTTACTTCGTATATCCATCGATTAAAGCAAATTTTTGGTTTGGCATATCAAGACTGGTTTATATCATGGGATGTTTAGCGCAGATAGTTTTTTGGCTTAATACGAAAGAAGTAGGCGACAAAATCTGGTATGGCAGCGGAGCAATGATACTTTTTATGGTCATGAATATATTTACATTATTATCAATATTATTATTTCTTGACCGCAAACTGGATAAAATAGACAAAGCCATATTAATACTTTTTTTTCCGCTGGCTTACTCCGTTATTTTTCTTTACGGAAATGGTTGGAGACTAGCCCCTATGTTTTCGACAATAGTGATGCTCAATGTATTGCGTATTTCGATTTTATCATGGAAGATAAATAGAATAAACGCTCAGGTTCTGGGATTTGGTGCGGTAGCGACTCTTGTATTTTTTGCGATCTTTATTTTAAAGGGTAACGTCACGAATAATTCTTTTCTTTCTACATTGGGCATTGAAAGAATGATATTCTATTTTTTATATACACTTAGCTTGCCTAGTGCTATTTCATTTCTATTAGCCACTGATTTCGCACGTACCAGCATTTCACTAAAGAATCAATTGAACGAGGTAGAAAATTTATCTTCAATCAATTTAGCCTCTGAAAAAGAAAAACAAGAGATATTAGCTACTCTAAATCAAACTCTTGAAAAACAAGTCAAAGCGCGCACTGATGAATTAAATCAATCGCTAAATACGCTCCGCTCTACCCAAGCCCAACTCATCCAGTCTGAAAAATTGGCTTCGCTTGGTGAACTCACTGCCGGTATTGCTCATGAAATTCAAAACCCATTGAATTTTGTCAATAATTTTTCTGAAGTGAATAAAGAATTAATTGAAGAATTAAAGGGCGAAAGGTTAAGGGTTAAAGGTGAAAGGAATGAAAAGTTGGAAGAAGAGATA
>JAWXBI010000022.1:0-13395 GCA_034439915.1 Saprospiraceae bacterium
AAATAGTATTATGTCAAACAAAAAACGTATACAAATGTATAAAAGCAAGTTAGAGAAGAACGGTCATTTTTTCAAAATTTTCATAGTTTCTGTTGCCATGTGCTTAATGGTAGGTTCGGCTTATGCCCAAAAAAAAGGCAGTATCAGCGGAAGCATCCTTGAAAAAAATACCCAGCAACCCCTGCCCTTTGCAAATATTTACTTGGTGAGCACTGAATTAGGAACTGCTGCAGATTCAAATGGAATGTTCAGAATTTTGAATATCCCTGTTAAAACATACAATCTTGAAATTACCTTCTTAGGGTTTAAAACATTTACACTTTATAATTTAGTTGTAAACAGTGATAATGAAAATGTTTTTACCATTGAGCTAGAAGAAGATGCAACAGCGTTGGGAGAAGTAGTTGTCACGGTCAACAAACGAAGCTTATATGCTGCCACTTTAGAAACGCCACTTAGTGTTCAAAAATTAGCAGTAGAAGAAATAAAGAAGTAACCCAGGTGGCAGTTTTGACATTAGCAAAGTAATTCAAACATTGCCCGGGGTAGGTGGTGGGCAAGGAGGAGGTACATTTCGTAATGACATCATTATTCGTGGTGGTGCTTCCAACGAAAATGTATTTTAGCTAGATGGTATTGAAATACCAGTGATAAATCACTTTCAAACTCAAGGTGGCAGTGGCGGACCGCAGGGAATTTTAAATCCATTTTTTATTGAGGATGTAAAACTAAGTTCTTCGGCTTTTGATGCACGATATGACAATGCCCGGAGCAGTGTATTTCAGTTTAAACAAAAAGTGGGTAATGCCAACAAATTTCAAGGTAATATTCATGCAAGTATACTCGAATCCGCCATTACATTGGAAGGCCCTTTGTCTAAAAATAAAAAAACAACTTTTTTAGCATCTGGCAGAAAATCCTATTTTGAGATACTGCGAGCGGCAGTTGATGCACCATTTTTACCAAATTATTGGGATTTTCATACAAAAATAACCCATAAAATAAATGACAAAACGACCCTCAATTTTATTGGCATTGGCGCTATTGTTGATTTTAAATTTGTACGTGCAAAAAATATCACAACGGAAAGATTATATCAATTAAATGCAAATGCAAGTATTCAGCAATGGAACTATACTTTAGGTGAATCCCTTAAAAGAAGCATCTCTAATGGTTTTTGGAATTTGGCTTTGAGCCGAACAAGGTTTAATAATAACCTGCAAAAATACGAAGATAATGAAAACCCAACTGAAGCCACTCAGATACTGGATTTTGTAAGCAACGAAACAGAAACCAAACTAAGGTTTGATGTCAATAAATTTACAAATGGCTGGAAAATTGGCTTATGGAGCCTCTACCCAACTGGCAGAATGCGACAATAACACTTTCGCCGTTATTCAAAAAGAAATAAGAGATTCAAGCAACAATATTATACAACCGGGTGTAAATCAAAACCCTTCAAGTCTATTAGATCCTTTTGTACGCTTAGGTGCTTTTGTGCAGGTAAGTAAAAGAGCAATGAATGACAGGCTAGGCATAAGTGGAGGTGTTCGTACAGATATGAATACATTTACCACCAATGGTATGAATGGCTTACAAACTTTATCGCCAAGAATTTCATTTAGCTATGTACTATCAGATATGTGGACAGCAAATGCATCTACTGGTATCTATTTTAAATTGCCTGTTTATACCCTGCTGGGTTATACAGATATCAATAATGTCCTGGTAAATAAAAATGCAAAATACACACGGTCAACGCACTATACAACTGGTTTTGAATTTTTACCAAATGACGGACTACGTTTTACTGTGGAAGGGTTTTATAAACAATACGCTTTTGTCGCGCTAGCCGCTAGAGATGGCATTTCTTTGGCAAACCTCGGAACTGATTTTACAGTGCTTGGCAACGAGGCGGTAAATACAAACGGAAAAGGTAAAGCTTATGGTATTGAGTTTTTTCACAGAAAAAATTAACAGAAAAATTCTTTGGTATTCGTTCTTATACCTATTACCGCACTTTGTATAGTGGTGCCAATGACAAACTGGTTGCAAGTAGTTGGGATAATAGACATTTATAATCCATAACCTGGGGTTATAAGTTTCCAAGAAACTGGGAGCTGGGTTTAAAATTCCGTTACCAAGGTGGTGCACCTTAATACACCATTTGATGAAACAGCTTCCAGATTTAATTACGCATCGCCAGCACCCTTTGTAGGCCATGGATATAACGGTACATACATTCGATAGGTAAAAAAATATTTTTTCCAAATCTTCTTTTGGCTATACATCAATCCATAATCGGGACTTAAGGCGCGGATGGAAGAACTCACCTTGTCGAAACGTTCATCATCCAGCGTTTCCCTGAATGTAGTGTATTTGGCACCGGTCATAAGCAGGAAGGTATGGGAACGTCTCTTAGTGTAAATTGTAGTACCAATACCAAATTTTTGGTTTATTGAAAAATTGTAATTGGTTTTTATACCATTAAAATACCGTTGGGTGATGTTATTAATATTAAAGGAAGAATGTGAAGCGATGCTCAGGTGGTTAATCGGATTCCATTGTATGAGATTGGTAATAAGGAAATCGGTACCAAAATTGGTATGGATTCCAATCCCCGGTTCAATGGTTAGTTTGGGTACAGTTGATGGTTGATTGGAGAACATTGAACTTTCATTTTGAGCGAGCATAGTTACACAAGACATCAAAGAAATCAGGAAGAACAGATATTTTATTGAGTTCATATTAATTAGTTTATAGAGTTTTTAAAAGTTTATATGATATATAGTTTATCGGGATTGCCTATTTTGGAAATAATAGTTCAGCCCTTTTATTATATTCGGGTTCTTTGAACCCAGGTGTCCTAGATTTTTCTCCATATTGATTTCTAGTTTTAGTTGACTGTACTGGCTATGAAGTATTTGGTAGAATGCATCAAAAGGGGCTTGCATTCTTCCGAAGTTTTCTTCTTCGCCAATTCCCAGGAACACCAATTGCGTCCTGTCCTTATTTTCGGACCGGTGATGCTTTTCAAATTGGAATGAAATGAGGTCGTCAAACCAAAGAGATGGGCTTAATAATAGGTAATTGCCAAACAACGTATTCTCTGTACTAAAAGCAAATGCTCCAAACAAACCTCCATAGGAATGTCCGAGAATTACCCTGCTTTTCCGGGCAGTATCCACACTGACATTCTCTTCTATTAATGGAATTAATTGGCTTTCAATAAAACTTAAGAATTGCGGACCACCACCGGTCACCGTACTGACTTCTGTGGGTGTATAATCTATGCTCCGGTCTTTTCCATATCCTATACTTATTACCACCACGTTCCGGACAGCAAGTTTGTCCGAAATTTCCTTACATTGGTTGGACACGAAAGCGAAATTTTCCTCTCCATCAAGTACATAGATGGAGCTGTATTTTTCGACTCCTGGATTGTAATTGGCCGGCAATCCAACACGGATTTTGTATACAGCTCCGTTTGCAGTCGACTGTATTGCAAATTCATGCGTCAACAAAGGGTCAAATTCTTCTTTATTACAAGAACTGAATAATATAATAATCATCAGGGCACTTCCGATAGTACGGATCCCATTAAACTTTACTGCATTGTTTTTCATACTCGTTTTAATTTTGAAATTGTTATTTTGTCATTATTGACGTTGTAAAGGTGAAGAATGAAAAAGCATTAATCAGGACAAGGACGCGTCAAAAACGGACAAAAGAATCTACATGTTTACCACGCAGCAGGTTGTGATTATCAAACCAGATCAACCTGAAATGACCAGAAGGCAACCTATCAGAAAATTTGTCGTCCTATCCGTTTAGGGTAAGATTAATGCTACCCATTATGCTTTTGGACATTTTAATTTCTGGACGCTTTGTTTATTCTTTAATACGGATAATATCAGAATTGCCATAGGATACTGCATTTTAAGGCGGTGAGATGTAAGGTTAGGATAACGGTTCTGCAGAAGGTTCCATAGGGTTGGTAAGGCAAATAAAGAATGGATTTATAATGAAATAAGCGCACGGGATCTACTTTTTAGCTCACCATTTCAGCGTACTTCTTTTTATAGGCCAGCGGGGTGTAGTGGGTAACCGCCTTAAATTGTTTATTAAAATTGGAAAGGGTATTGAACCCACTCTCATAACAAGCCTCGGCAACGTCAATCTTTTGACTGGATAATAATTTACAGGCATGTCCGATCCTGATCTCCGTCAGAAAATCTAAAAAAGTTTTATTTGCATGCATTCTAAAATACCAGCTGAAGGAAGTTGGGCTTAGGTTGGCGACGGCTGCGGCTTCCTCAAGACTAACCCTCGCCTTGAAGTTTTTCAACACGTGTTCGTGGACCCGGTTCATTCGTTCCGTTTCTGCTTCCTTAAGTGAATTGGTATATCCTTCGCTGGCCAATTGACTTTAATTGGTCGAATTTGAAAGAAGGTTCAATAAGTTTAGAAACACTAGCACTCGGTCAAAATCTTCCACGGCGGGCAGACTAATCATCATTTCAGTCGCTTTAGCCAAGGAGGCCTCTTTAAATTCCATTCCCCTATGGGCCTTCTGTAAAAGGTTTTTTATCTTGAACATCTCGGGTTTATGCAAGAAGTCCTTTCCCAGAAGATTTTGAGTGAAGTAGATAAATATGCCTTCTGTAACCGGGTCCGGTAAACCTTCGAAATATTCATGGTCACTGCGCCAAAGGTGGGGCAGATTTGGACCAGTTAAGATCAATTCACCTTGACGAAACGGACCTACATGATCACCAATAAATCGGGTTCCGGTACCTTTTAGCACAAGGAACAATTGATACTCTGAATGAAAATGCCAGTTCGGATCAAAATACGGGTCAGGATATGCTTTACTTCAAAAACACGGTCTTTGGAGATAGGCGATTTTTTTACTGGTCTCACTCCATTCTGATGTTTAATTATCAATCTTTGATTAAAAAAACCGACTTTAATGGCAAAAAAAAGTGTATGTATTTGATAAAAAAGAGTAACGCAATGATCAATTTTTAGAAGAACTTCACTTGAAATTATATTTTATTATATGAAAGTTTTGGCCCATCCTTTCCTTTTTCTATTCGTATCCCTTTTGATTATCCAATCCTGCACTTCTCCATCGACCAGTTTGCGCAACGACTCGGGAAAACTGGAAATACTTTTTCTTGGCCACGACAGTCAGCATCATAATTCGGCCCAGTACCTGCCCCTGCTCGCATCGAATCTATCCAAAGAAGGCATTTCCTTTACCTATACCGATAATCCGGATGATCTAAACGAAGAAAACCTGGATAAGTATGATGCCTTGATGATTTATGCCAACCATGAGCAGATCACACCCAGCCAGGAGAAAGCATTATTGGATTATGTTGAAAAGGGTAGAGGGTTCATCCCTATCCATTGTGCGAGTTTTTGTTTTCAAAATTCACCCAAATACATAGATCTGGTAGGAGGGCAGTTTAAGAGCCATAAAACGGACTCTTTCACCACAGCTATAATTGATAAGGCACATCCGGTCATGGAAAAAGTTAAAGAGTTTATTACCTGGGATGAAACCTATGTGCACGACAAACTGGCCACTGACATTGAAGTATTGATGGAACGGGTGGAAGGCGATCATCATGAACCATGGACCTGGGTAAAATCTCACGGTAAAGGGCGGGTATTTTATACCGCGTACGGACATGATGAAAGAACATGGAATCAACCCGGATTTCAACAATTGATAAAGGAGGGTATTCTTTGGGCAGTTGGAGACCAGGCAAAAACAAAATGGGAAAAGTTTAGAAGTGAAATCCCGCAACTTGTTTACCGCGATGCGCCGGGTATTCCTAATTATGAAAAAAGGGATCCGGCACCAGGCTATCAGGAGCCGCTTACCCCCGAACAATCCGCCGGGTTGATACAGGTTCCGGTAGGCTTTGACCTGAAACTTTATGCTTCGGAACCCGACATCATTAATCCCATTGCCATGGAGTGGGATGAGAAGGGACGATTATGGGTGATTGAAACGGTTGATTATCCCAACACGGTTCGCGATGACCGCACGGCAGGAGATGATCGTATTAAGATTTGTGAAGATACCGATGGAGATGGGAAAGCAGATAAGTTTGTATTATTTGCCGACAACCTGAATATCCCGACCAGCATGGTTTTTACCAATGGAGGGATCATGGTTTCACAAGCCCCTTATTTTATTTTTCTGAAAGACACCGATGGTGATGACAAAGCAGATGTTCGAAAAATAGTCATAGAAGGTTGGGGAACCTTCGACACCCATGCCGGACCATCGAATTTAAAATATGGCCTGGACAACCAGATCTGGGGAGTCGTCGGTTATTCCGGATTTGAGGGTGTGATAGCAGGCGAGAACCGTAAATTCAGCCAGGGTATTTATCGCTTCAAACCGGACCTGAGTAGTTTTGAGTTTATGACCGGCACCAGCAACAATACCTGGGGCCTCGGGTTTACACCAACGAATGATGTCTTCGCTTCAACGGCTAACAATACCCATAGCCTATATATGGGCATTCCAAATAAAGCTGCGCGCGATGTGCAAGGAATACGATTGGGCGGAAGTATGAAGATTGATGGCCATTATGCCATGCACTCGATTACCCATCAGGTGCGACAGGTAGATGTATTTGGAGGCTTTACCGCAGCCGCAGGACATAACTTTTATACGGCCCGTGCTTATCCAAAGGAGTTTTGGGATAACACTGCTCTGGTTTGCGAGCCTACTGGACATTTGGTTCATGTAGCCAGGATTGAAAAGAATGGTGCCGGATTTATTGAAAAGGACGGATGGAATTTATTCGCAGGAGCAGACGAATGGGTGTCCCCGGTCGAAGCCAAGGTGGGACCCGATGGCGCCGTATGGGTCTTGGATTGGTATAACTTCATTGTTCAACATAATCCCACACCTACAGCAGACCGCGGCGGTTTTCCTGGTGAGAATGGAAAAGGGAATGCCTATGAAAACCCGTTGCGCGATAAATCTCATGGCCGTATCTGGCGGGTAATAAACCGCCGGGCCGCTGTCTACAAGCCACTTCAACTGAAAAGTGATGATCCAAAAAAATTGATCGAAACCTTGAGCAATGACAATATGTTATGGCGGCTTACAGCACAGCGCCTGCTGGTGGAACGGGGTGACCTTGATGTTCTTACTGATTTGTATAAAGTAGTGAAGGAAACTAAAGATGAAAACAGTTTTGCCGCAATCCATGCATTGTGGACCATAGATGGACTTGGTGCACTTACTAAAGATGATAAGGCCGAAGTTGTGCTGTTGGAGACCCTGAAACACCCCGCAGCTGGTGTAAGAAAAGCAGCCATTCAGATTTTATCCAAATCCGGGTGGCGCGAAGAAACGGTTGTTAAATACAATGTATTGGACGATCCCGATCCCAATACCCGGTTGGCAGCTTTGGTATCACTGACCGAAATGCCGTCTTCCGAAACCTTGGGCAAATCATTGTATAAAATGAGTGTAGATTCAAACACTATAGGTGATGAATGGCTTTCAAAAGCAGTATATGTAGCGGCTGTGCAACACAAAAATGGATTTATTCAAGCTTTCCTGGCTGCTAATCCCGGTTATGATTCAAATAAAGTAAAACAGAACAAGAGGGAGGCATCCAATTACGATGACAGCGCCTGGAAAAAGATGACCCTTCCCACTTTCATTGAACAAGCTGGTGTGGATATCGACGGGTTTATCTGGTTTAGGAAAGTAGTTGACCTGCCTGCGCCAGGTTCGAAGAAAGCCAAGCTTTCGCTCGGACCGATTAACGATTCGGACCTGTCGTATGTCAATGGTGTACGGGTAGGGGGCATCGACAGCAAGGTCAACGATAAACGTTTATATGAGATAGCCGCTGGAATTTTAAAACCAGGGAAAAATGTAATAGCTGTTAGCGTAGAAGACAAGGGAGGAAGAGGAGGCATCTATGGCAAACCCGAAGAAATGTTTCTGGCAATAGGATCGCGCAAAGTGTCCCTTGCGGGCGAATGGAAATACGAAGTGGCCACGGAATACAGTAATGTGAAATCAATGTTTTCCGAAAAATCCATAGGCGAGACTTTTAGTGATACCTATCTGGGCGTTTTATCTGGCCCATCCGATAATTCTACCGAAGCGAGTGCAGACGCTACGGTGATCCATATCAAAGCAATCCAGAACGAAATGAAGTATGATTTGAAAACGTTTTCTGTGCTGGCAGGCAAACCGGTTGAACTCGTTTTCGAAAACCCTGACTTCATGCAACACAACTTGCTGATCACCGAAATAGGGAAACTGGAAGTAGTAGGCAAAGCTGCCGATAAGCTGGCTGCTGATCCTAAAGGCGCTGAAAGGCAATATGTACCCGACATCCCTGAGGTATTGTTTTCTACAAAGCTGGTAAACCCGCAGGAAACAGTAAGGCTAAAATTTGTCGCACCGGCCAAACCGGGCGACTACCCGTTTGTCTGTACCTTCCCGGGACATTGGTTGATCATGAATGGAATCATGAAAGTGGTGTCTCCTGCACTTTAGTCCTGCCTCCTCCCATTTTTATCCTCCATATAGGACTGCCTTCGTTTAAAATGAAGTAGTCCGGGAGTGTCTATATTTTCGGTAAAATTGGGCCGTCGGCGACGAAGGAGCAGTGCCAGTCTTTATTGGCATTCCAGCTTTAAAGCGGAGCAAGAAACCGGATGGTGCCCAATTCAATTCAAACAAGAGCATATGAAAATCAAACAATTCGGGATTAAAACCTGAGAGGATAAAGGTGGCAGGGAAATTCAGACCGAGGAATATTGCATTAACCTGGGTCAGGATATTTTCTTTAGGAAAGGCAAATGGTGTTAAACAAAAAAGGCTGTCTGAACTAGTCAAACAGCCTTTGGTATACTATTAAATGTAATTTTAATCGCTATCCCGGTTATAATCGCGATCGCCACCGCCAGTATTACCACGGAATCCACCGCGATCACTGCCGCCGGTTCTACCGCCACGATCACCACCGCGGAAACCTCCTCCGCCGCCGCCGCCGCTACCGCCTCTGCTGTCACCACCAGAACGATAACCGCCACCGTAACCACCTTCACGACGTGGACGGAATCCTCCTCCGCCGCCTCCGCCGCCAGGTCTTGGGCCTCTGTCTTCTTTAGGGCGTGCCTCGTTGACATTTAATTCTTTTTCCATCCAGGTCTGTCCGTTGAGGGCAGCAATAGCAGTTTTGGCTTCGTCGTCACTGTCCATTTCGACAAAACCAAACCCGCGGCTACGACCGCTCATTCGATCCATAATGATTTTGGCAGACTTTACAGCTCCGTATTGGGCGAATAAGGCCTCGAGCTGACCATCAGTAGCACTGTAGCTGATGTTTGCAACATAAATATTCATTCTAAGAAAAATTTAAATAAAAAAAATTGATTATTGAATTGATTGATTAAAAAGCTGTGTGAAAGTTTTAAAAATTAGGAAACGGGGCTAAGTGGCTGCTCATTAAAATGAATTTCATATCGCTAAAACATCCGGATGTTTCACTAAAAACGGTTTATTACAATCAAAAGTAAGGTAAATTATTGGAATTGTTCAGGCACTGAGTAATTTTTTTACCAGGTCTGCTATGGCCTTGCCTTCAGCTTTGCCGCTAAGGCCCTTTGAAGCCAACCCCATGATCCGGCCCATATCCTTGATTCCAGAGGCTCGATGGGTCTGGATTAGTTCACGGATAAAGGCTTCTAAATCCTCTGAAGATAGGGGCTGAGGCAGATATTTTTGGATAGTAATTATCTCTTCCCGTTCTACAGCGGCCAGGTCCTCCCGGTTTTGGGCCTCATAAATAGCCAGAGAATCCTGTCTTTGTTTTACCAGTTTTTGCATCAACTTTATTTCACGGTCTTCATCCAGGGGCTGACCGCTTCCATCTGTCTTCGCCAGCAGGATGGCTGCTTTAATCGCCCTGACACCTCGCAGCCAGGCCTGATCCCTGGCTTTCATGGCTTCCTTAATGTCGTTGTTGATTTTTTCTTCCAGACTCATAACGGGAGAGTAGTTGTAAACTTAAAACGGGATCCGGCTGAAACCGCGTACCGAAAAGTAAGTGGTTATTTATTGCTTTTTAGGGGCAGGTTCATTTTTAGTAGACGTATTGGTCGCTCCTCCTTGGGCAGGGTCTTTTTTTGCAGTATCTGCCGGATTGGGTAACCCAAGTTTGGTGCGCACCAAGGTGCTGACATCGCTGGCTTCGTCAGCATACAAAAGAATGCCCGCACTGGAGTCGAAGATATAACTGAACCCCTGCTCTTTGGCCACATCCGTAATCGCTTTATTGATCTTATCGAGTATAGGCTGGAGAAGGGCTTCTCTTTTTTGACCCAGCTGGTTTTGCATTTCCTGTTCCAGTTTGGCCAGTTCTTCTTCTTCAACTTTAAGTTTTTCGGCTTGTTCCTGCAGTGCTTTAGGAGCTATTTCGCCCTGTTTTTCCTTACGTGCCAGTTCAGTATATTTAGCCTGAAGGGCTTCTACTTTTTGCTGGCCTTGTTTAGAAAGTTGTTCCTGGTAAGCTTTGAGGTTGGATTCGGCCTGTTTTACTTCAGGTACTTCACTGAGTATACCGGCAGAATTAAGAAAACCGAATTTCTGTGCCTGGGTATTGCTCACTAAAAGGAATAAGGCAATCGTGCAAGCTATGAGTTTAATAGATTTCATTTTTAGATAGCGCTAATTAGTATATTTATTTTTCGGGCTGCAAAGTTATCACTGAATTCCCAATTTTTTGAGAATATCTGGCGTCTTGTCCAGGGCCGCACTCGAAAATATGACACCTGCTGAACTTCCCTTATCGAGGATGAGGTCAAAGCCCCGGGCTGTAGCATACTCCTGAATGGCTTTATATACTTTATCCTGAATGGGTTGTACCAATTCCTGACGTTTCATAAACAGGGAACCTTCCGGGCCAAATTTGGATTTTTGCAACTCCATGACTTCTTTTTCTTTGGTCATGATATCCTCTTCTTTTGTTCTCCGCTGATCATCGCTGAGCAAGACTTGTTCGGCCTGGTATTTATTGTACATTACCTTGATCTTATCGCGGGCATCAGCTATTTCCTGTTTCCAGGTAGCGGTTATTTTGTCCAGTTGTTCCTGTGCTTTTTTATACTCCGTTAGATTTTCTAAAACCTGGGAGATATCAACTATGGCAATTTTCTGGGCTGAAGCAACAGTCCATCCGAAAGCCAGGATTAATACAAAAAGGAATTGTTTCATATTCAAAGATTTGAGTTTCAAAGTTATCATTTTTACCTTGCTATATAATAGGTAACTGGGTGGAGAGGCAAAATGTTACAGCAGACCTCGGAGAAGAGAGGGTATATTTAATATATTTATTTGATAAAAAGCATATTATAAATTACAAAATCAATAAATATTTAAAAAAAATAACATAAACCTGACCAAGTATTAAGGGATTTAACTAACCGGAAAATTGAACAAAATGCCGACAAGTATACAAGGCCAGCTGGTCGATCTTTTTACTAAAAAAATATATGGGGTTGAGATCACTGTCGTTGAAGGGAGGATCAGAGATATCACCAAAACAAAATCCAAAATGGGGCCTTACATCCTACCCGGATTTGTCGATGCCCATATTCATATCGAAAGTTCGATGCTGGTACCTTCTGAATTTGCGCGGCTGGCCCTCCCATTCGGAACCCTTTCCACCGTTTCGGATCCTCATGAAATCGCCAACGTACTCGGGGTTGATGGGGTCCATTATATGATAGAAAATGCAGAAAACCTGCCAATGGAAATCCTTTTCGGGGCTCCATCCTGTGTGCCTGCCAGCGTATTTGAGACGGCAGGAGCTGCTTTGGACAGCCAAAAGGTAATCAGGCTGCTGGAAGACCCGCGTATTGGTTATTTGTCGGAGGTAATGAATTATCCGGGTGTAATTCACCGAGACCCTGAATTAATGGCTATGATCGCATCGGCAAGGAAAAACCACAAACCGGTAGATGGCCATGCCCCTGGTCTCATGGGAGAAAAACTGGTTGCCTATGCTTCAGCCGGTATCCTGACAGACCATGAATCCTTTGGATATGATGAAGCTAAAGAAAAATTGAACCTGGGAATGAAGATAATTATCCGGGAAGGGAGCGCTGCCAAAAACTACACGGCCCTTGCCCCTTTGATCCGGGAATTTCCAGGCCAATTAATGTTTTGTTCGGACGATAAACACCCCGATGATTTGCTCAAAGGGCATATCAATCAAATCGTTTCCCGGGCGGTGAAGGATGGATTTGACTTGTTTGATGTATTGCGGATAGCCTGCATCAATCCGCGATTACATTATCCATTGAAAACGGGTAGGTTGCGTCTCCATGATCCTGCTGATTTTATCCTGGTGGATGATTTGACCGATTTTCAGGTAAATGAAGTATACTTTAAAGGTGAACGGGTAGCGGAAAATGGGGTCGTGTTCTTCAATCCTCCACCTATAACTATAGTCAACCAGTTTAAGGCAGCCCCCATTCACTCTAATGACCTTCGGTTAGTGGCGCTATCTGACCACATTTCAGTGATCGAAGCCATGGATGGACAGTTGGTCACCAATCATATTCATCATCCGGCGCTGATCCGGGAAGGATTTGTGGTTTCCGATCCTAAACACGATGTACTAAAAATTGTGGTAGTCAATCGTTATCAAACTTCCAAACCGGCTATCGGGTTTATCAGCGGTATTGGCATTAAGGCCGGAGCATTCGCCTCTTGTGTTGCTCATGACTCGCACAATATCGTCGCGGTTGGAGCAGATGATGAGTCGATCGTAAGGGTCGTCAATAAAGTGATCGAACAGAAGGGTGGCATAGCGGCAGCTTTAAATACCTTTGTCATGGGTCTGGAGCTTCCCGTGGCAGGGATCATGAGCAATCTGGAAGGTAAGGCAGTGGCCAAAACATATAGCCTGATAGACCTCTTTGTACGAACCGATCTCAAGTCGCCGTTAAGGGCACCTTTTATGACCTTATCGTTTATGGCTTTGCCAGTGATCCCTTCGCTGAAGATGACGGATAAGGGATTGTTTGATGGGGAGAGGTTTGAATGGACGACGGTGTTTGATTGACGATCTGAAACAGCGGATGACGATTCAACATTGGGCCCATCAGGTTTCAGCGATCAGGTGTCAGCTATCAGGTTTCAGCGATCAGGTTCCAGCTATCAGGAATCAGGAATCAGGAATCAGGAATCAGGAATCAGGTTTCAAGCAGATTCGTGCTGACTGCTGACTGCTGACTGCTGTGGTCTCATGGAATAGGTTGACAGAATTTTGTATACTGTCACCCTGTTGAAAACTTTTACAAAATCTTACATTAAGATGAAAAAAAAAG
>JAWXBI010000023.1:0-8107 GCA_034439915.1 Saprospiraceae bacterium
CGACTTCGTTAAAAACCAGAATGAATTGCGAAGTATGAGAAAAGAAGCCGATCCGATGATATCTTCTATGTTTTACTGTCGTAAATAGCCAAACTCCAGCGACCCTACGGGTCTACCGAAATGTCGACCCTACGGGTCTACCAGAATGTCGACCCTACGGGTCTACCGAAATGTCGACCCTACGGGTCTACCGAAATGTCGACCATGTGCCAGTCCATGAGGGACGGTATTTTGCTAACTCAAGCGTACTGCGAGTATCGAAGCTCCGTAGGAGCGACATTTTCTATCTGCCTTCCCAAGCCGGGTAAAGTTGAATTGGAAATTGACACGATTTGTCATTTAAAGACAGGTAGAGTCATTAATAGAATAGCCTGAAGATTGTAATTTTCCAGAAAAAATAACCTTTCTAAGCGCGATGAACACACTTATGGCAAACACCTATTCACAAGCTTATACACAAGTTGTATTTGCAGTAAAATACAGAGAGAATCTGATTACCCGGGAATGGAGGGATCAATTGCATCAATACATCTCCGGAATTATAACAAATGAGGGTGCCAAATCCCTGGCTGTCGGAGGATGGCTTGACCATGTTCATATCTTCTTTGGATAACCCGTAACAATGGCGGTGTCAGACCTGGTAAGAGTTGTAAAATCCAACAGCTCAAAGGGGATAAACGAAATGGGTTTTGTAAAAGGAAAATTCCGATGGCAGGAGGGTTATGGTGCTTTTACCTATGCCCGCAGTGAAAGAGATGTGGTGATTCAATATATCATGAATCAGGAAAAACAACATCAAAAAAATTCATTCAGAGAAGAATATGTGGATATGCTTAACGACTTTGAAGTTATTTATGATGAAAAATATTTGTTTGAATTTTATTGAAATTCCCAGAATGTCGTGCCTATGGCACCGCCAGAATGTCGACCCTACAGGTCCGTCCCTGCAAGACTACCGGAATGCCGACCCGATATGTTTAACGGAATGCCGACTCTACAGTCTACCGCAATGACGGCACGATGGGTACCCTTAAGGACTACCGAAATGTCAACCATTTACCAGTGCCAGAGGGCCGGCATTTTGGTAACTCCAGCTAAGCGGGAGCACCGAGTGTCGTAGGTACGACATTTTCTGAAAGAAAAAGATCTTACTACGAAACCCAATGCGTGTCATTTTCTCTCAAATCTTATATTCCTAATCCTCCCTCCTGACAATCGCAATCCGGTAATTTTACCATTGACTTGATCAAATTCAATGCGTCCCAGGTCACTATTAAATAATCCAGGTGTTACCGGATCAGGCATCAATTCCATATCCCCTAATCTAAAATGATGTAGCCACAACTTTTGGCCATCAGTATCTATATTATAAGCAGTAGATAGTTCTTCACTGGAATAAATACCGGCATAAATATTCATTTGATCGGCCCCGGGTACCAATGGGTTTATCCGGGGTGCCCGGTTGGTTTTGTAAATTAAAGTATCCACTCCTCCATCTTGATTGGTTAAAAACTTCATGGAAGCTCCATATGCATCGATCCAGAAATCCGCAGGTGATTTGGGCGTCATTGGAAATTTAGATTCCCCATTGGCCTGGGTCATCATTTGACCGTTTTCCAGGGTTAGGGTCACATACCACCCATTACCCAGCTTAAACATACCTGTATACTTTTTGGCCAGATTGGTGTCCAGGCTGACCGGTGGTAATTTTTGAATCGTATCAGCCAGGGAAGTATTATTGCCAATTGGCTCAATGAATAAGTCGGCAATTTGATTACCATAATTACTTGGATTAAAATCGCTCCGGTTAGCTAAAATAATAATGGACAAATCGACTTCCGGGTAATTCGTTATGACCGTGCGATATCCAGCCCATCCACCGGTGTGTGAAATTAACTGATATGGGCCACGCTTGTCCAGACCCAGGCCAAAACCATAGTGCACCGTATCTTTGTTATTGAGCAAGCCCTTATCCAGCATACGCAGATACACCGGGTCCTTTTCCCTGATTTGATTATTAAAATGCAAAACCCAAATAATAAGGTCATCCACGGAGGTAAACAAGGAACTGGATCCCACTGCCGTCAATGCTGTAGACGCTTTGGAATAACCACTATCTGCCGGAAAATACGAATAGGCCATATTTTTAATGACTCGTGAAGCGTCATCCAAAAACGCTGAAGAATTCATACCCAGGGGTTGAAATATATTTTCCAGTGTCCATTGTTTAAATGATTTACCGCTTACTTTTTCCACCAGGACGGCAAGCAGGTTGTAACCGGTATTGGAATAAGAGTAACGCTCACCAGGGATAAAATCAAGTTCCTTTTGTTGTTTGACCATACGCAGGATATCGGCAAAGGAAAACGTTTCATCCCATCGCCAACCCGCTGCACGCAGGGTAGATGGCCAATCCCTCAACCCGCTGGTATGGTGAACAAGGTGTCGAATGGTGATGGTCTTTCCAAAGTCAGGAACTTCCGGTATATACTTGCGGATATCGTCATCCAGATTAATTTTCCCTTCCTGGATCAGAGTGGATATCGCCAATCCAGCAAATTGTTTAGACACCGATGCGATATCGAATACGGATGTTGAAGTGATGGGTATGTCGTATTCCAGATTAGCCAAACCATAACCTTTGTTGTGGATTACTTTCCCGTTCTGAATGACGGCTACGGCACAGCCGGGATTATTTGTGGAATCAAACTGACGGAATATCTGATCAATTTTTGTGTTGTTTTTGTTTTCCGCTCTCTGAGCACACCGGGTCAATGCAAAACAACAAATCAAGAGGTTCGATAAAAGAATATATTTCATTTGCAAACGGGAATGACAATTCAACAATTCAACAATTTCACCAACTCATCTAACCACTGTTATCGCCATCCCATCATGTTCTTTAAGCCCGACCGTTTGAATAATGGTGGCATCGACTCGTTTGTCTTGTGCCAATGCCAGATTAAATCGTTGCACTCCCTGCACCATTTCATCCGTACTGGCGGGATCCAAAACTTTGCCATCGCGGATCACGTTGTCGCATATAATCAAAGTACCAGGCCTGGAGAGTTTCACGGCAAAATCAAAATATTCCGCATAAGGAGGTTTGTCTGCATCAATAAAAATCATATCAAACGGCCCTTCTTGTGCTTCCAGGAGTTGTGGGAGCAGCTCAATGGCTTTGCCAATCCGGATTTCCACTTTATCCGCTAGTCCTGCCCGATCGATATTGTGTTGAGCGACACGCGCACAGACCGGATTGAATTCGAGGGTTATCAGTTTACCACCTTCCGGTAGAGCCCTCGCCATCCATATGGTACTGAATCCACCCAAGGTCCCTAATTCCAATACTTTTTTGGGTTTGGTCAAGAACACCAGGATTTGTAAAAACTTACCCTGGTTGGCAGAAACACTGATGGGCGGAAGACCAGCCTCTTCAATAGATTTAATAATATCAGACCATAAAGGGTCATCCGGCAAAAGGAGTTGATTGATGTATTGATCTACTTCTCCAAAAATCTGTTTATCCATGGATTAAAATTTCAAAATAATTTGCGCCTGTGAATGATTTTATTTTTTATACGGGTATTAAAACCATTTAAAAGTCCAACAAAGCAATGAAGGTAAAAATTATATAGGATCAAAAACGTTATTCGACCTTTTTCCGGATAAAGAAAATACCCAGGACGATTAACCAGATCAACCACAATGTACTGCCTAAAAACCCTGCCAAACCCCACACGGGAAACCCGGGTATCACCGTGGCAAATAGCTCAGCCTGGGCCAACAGGTATATGCCGGCGGCCGCTATGCCCAAAACACTTACCCACGTTGGAAATGTTTTTAGCTTTAAAAATGCGTAGGACATAAACAGCATCCATACAATCGTAAATAACTGTCCCAGGTGTTCGCCCAACAATACCCCTCCAAACTGATGGATGAGTTGGAATCCGGAGCCGGCTGCGGCTTTAGTAGCTTCATCTGAAGCAGTGATGTATTGATTGGCTAAAACCGGAACAACAAAAACCCATCTCAACAACCCGATGATCTGGACTATACCAGATACCACACCCAGCGTGGTAACCCATTTGATAAAACTGAAGGTATGTTCAAATTTTTGTCCGATCATAATATAAGCGATCAACAAGGGCAGCCCCAAAATGGCAAAGGCCCACCAGGTCAGGATTAATGAGCTGCCTCCGGAATGAAAACGGGTAAGAATGGTACCTGTATCATGGCGTAAGATTTCCGGGTATTCAAAATTCATAGTGAGCAATATATATGGAATCAATACACCAGTCGCTCCAGTGATCAACAATAGCCCGATTGTTTTTTCTGTTTTCATGGTTGTGGATTAAGCCTGAATGAATAACTGATTCCGGGAGTGGGATTTATTTTTAAGTCGTTTCCTTTAGACATTAATGCAATGGCGCCAATCCTCAGATTGAATCCTTTCCAGATCATCCATCTAAATCCGGCTTCCACACCTATGGCATTTTTATTTTTATACTCCAGGTTTAAGCCGCGTAAATAAGATGCCCCGGTGTAAAATGAAGAAGGGATAGGTTTGTGATCGACCGGGAAGCCCCAGTACGTAATACCAGTTTTAAAAAATTGGGAGGTAACACCCGCCTCCAATGCGGTAATATAATACCCGGCATGCAGGGACAGTTGGCCGTTTCGGTATTCCATGCCCATGGAGGGATTTCTAAATCCGTTGATGCTGAGTTCTTGGCCGGCGAATCGGTTTTGTGAAAAAATAAATTCGCCTGTCCCGGCAAACAATAAAATGAGTATCAGTGATTTCATATCGTCTTTGGTTTTTTGATTTGACGACACAAAATTGAAACATCATAAATTGCCGGCACAGGACAAATGTCTATAAATGGGGATCAACGGATATTATTTCTTATGCGGCTCAGGTGCCTGGGCGTCACCCCGAGGATGGAAGCCAGGAAATGCATGGGGATATGCTGGACCAGGGTGGGCTCCTTTGCCAGAATCTTTTCATACCGTTGCTGGGCATTGAGCATGATGGCATCCAGTCGACTTTCATCGATACAACAAATGTGTTCCTCCAGAGCCTCAATATAAAAATCCTTAAATCCGGGCAGATCAATTTGAAGCTGTTTGAGTTGGGTCCGGTCGATCACCCAAAGCGTGGTTTCGGTCACTGCCCTGATATTTTCTTTCGCCGGGACTTGTTTTAAAAAACTCACCAGGGAAGCGACAAACGTATTTGCTCCTGAAGAGTAAGTGGTTTTTTCTTCACCATTCAACAGGATATAATACTGGAGAAAACCATTTTCTATTAATCCCAGTTGTTTGCTGATCTTGCCTTCTTTTGCAAAAAATTCACCTTTGGATAGTTTGATATAGGTAAATGCGTTGGCAATGATTTCTGCGTCCTGGACCTTAAATCCGACCTGAATAAAAAATTGTTTTAAAGCGTCCATGTTATAAATATACAGAGAAGTAAGTGGGAGATGATGGGCTATCCCGGGGGATTAAAACAAATGCTTTAACCGGATCCGGTAAATATCGCCCGGCCTTCTCTGACCCACAGGAAAATCCCGGACAATACCCGGCCGTTCGGAAGTAAAATACAACCATTTTTTATCGGGTGATATAAATGGAGCAAACTCTACACCCACGGTATTCACTGCAGGGCCAAGGTTTTGAGGAGCGGACCATCTATTGGAATTAAGTCTACGGGAGACATACAAATCCGGGTTGCGTATTCCACCCAGTTGAGCGGATACAAATAAAATATAGGATTCATCAGGAGCAACAGCAGGATTGTTGATCCTGATGGTATCGGCAATGGGTATATTTAAGCGAACAGGTTTACTAAACCAGTTATCCTGAGGACGGGAAGAATATATATGGGATTGATTGCCTTCGAATCGGGCAAAATAAATTGTTCCATTGAGCGCCAAAGAACAATACACTTCATCATATCCCGAATTGATGAGGGTATCCAGCGGTTGTGGATTTTTCCATTCTCCCCTTTCCGTTTCGGCATACCATAAATTATATCCCGGGGACAAACCAGGATGGGGCCTGTTGGATGAAAAATACAGAAGATTGCCATCGGCTGTAATGAATGGATCTACGTCCCGCACACTGGTATCCGAAAAACGGCAGGTTAGCGGACTTTGCCAGGTTTTATTTCTTCGTTCCGAATATAGCAGTTCAATAGATGCCCGGGTGGAATCGGTCCGATTAAACCCACATTTTTCAATAGGAAAAATGTGCACTCCGTGCCGACGATAATTTGGTTTAACCAAATTTTATCAGGGTTAAACCCCGATATAATTGCCAAAGCAGTTTTCATCGGCCCTTCGGGCAATTTTTGCAGTCAACTGCAAAAATTGGGTGAAAATAAAACCGGTCGGCTTTAGAGGAAAAACTTGCCCAAATTCCGGGTATTTACTGTTGATCACCGGATCCAATAATTCTGCCGAATTAGCGGTGGGATTATGCAGGGTAGCACAGGAGAGAAGTATCAGAACGAAACCAAACATTAAATACCGCATTGGGTAAAAGTAAAAGAAAAGGATGCTATAGCTCGACCTTTTCACTCTCCGGAAGCTTTTCAAAATCCACCTCGCCTTCCCATTTGGCAATTACCGCTGTCGCCAGGCAATTACCCAATAGATTAGTAGCAGTGCGGGCCATATCCATCAGCGCATCGATACCCAGTATGATGAAAATAGGCTCGGTCGGAAGATTAAACGATACGGCAGTACCCATAAGTATGACGAGAGAGGCTCGGGCTACCCCGGCTACCCCCTTGCTGGACAACATCAGGGTCAGCATCATCACAATTTGTTCGCCGATGGTGAGATCAACTTTGGCTGCCTGAGCCACAAATACTAAGGCTAAGCTGAGGTATAACGTGCTTCCGTCCAGGTTAAAACTGAACCCGGTTGGTAAAACAAAAGAAACCACTTTTCGCGGTATACCAAATTTTTCCAGGGCTTTCATGGCATGGGGCAGGGCGGATTCAGAACTGGCTGTGGCAAATGCCAGTAAAACCGGCTCAGAGACGGCTTGCATAAACCGTTTAATGGGCAATTTAATGTAGAGCGCAATCGGCAACAAGACACCGAGGATAAATACAATCAAGGCAGCATATAAAGTCAACAACAATAAAAATAGATTGCGCAAAACATCAAATCCCATTTTTCCGATGGTATATGCAATAGCAGCCCCT
Source organism: Saprospiraceae bacterium (assembly GCA_034439915.1). Lineage (GTDB taxonomy): Bacteria > Bacteroidota > Bacteroidia > Chitinophagales > Saprospiraceae > JADJLQ01. Next base: position 7,220 of record JAWXBI010000023.1, read on the forward strand.
ACGGCCAGGGGAGCCAGGTACATGATCAGATTCGTAAATTTGAACATGACCTCCGACAGGCTTTCACACCAATGCAACATGGTGGTTTTATGCTGGCCGTTATTAATCATCGACAAACCCAGTCCAAATAAGATACTGAATACTACAATCTGCAACACCTGTCCTTCTGCTACTGCTTTAGCTATATTTTCCGGAAAGGTATGTAAGATGATTTCTTGCCAACTTTGTTTAGCAACTGCTACCTGTTGAACCGTATCCGCTGAAGCCAGGTCAATACCTACTCCTGCTTTGGAAATATTGATAGCCAGCAACCCAATGATCAAAGCAATCGTAGTCACCACTTCAAAATAAACCAGCGATTTCCAGCCCATACGACCGACTTGTTTCATATCGGCATGTCCCGCAATACCAACCACCAGGGTTGAAAACAAAAGAGGGGCGATGATGGTCTTGATCATCCGCAGAAAAATATCGCTGATGACTTTGAGATTAGCACCCAATGCAGGGAAATCATGGCCGACTTCCGCCCCAATGAGCATGGAAAGAAATATCCAGGTGGTGAGGTTCTGCTTTTTTAAACCAAACCAAATAAGACTGCCGATAGTCAGCCAGCGCAGGGTCATCAGAAAACCGGGGTGAAGGATGGAATCGTTGATTAAGTGGACTCCATGAGTCACTATAACCAACGAAAACAGAACTGCAAATAAAATGATGATTTGCTTAAAATTCCAACTGCCCATACCGGTTATTAATTTAAACTCTAACATACATTGATTTTTTTGAAAGGAGGGGGCGCCCTCGGGCGGGACAGGTGGTTTTCCGAGGCGTCCTCGCCTTGGATAGGTGGTTTGGAGGTGGGTTTTCCAAGGCGTCCTCGCCTTGGATGAG
>JAWXBI010000024.1:0-3110 GCA_034439915.1 Saprospiraceae bacterium
CCCTTCAGGACTCTGCTCCCAATCAGATTGTGTGATCCCTAAAGGTTTATATAAACGGGACGAAAGATATTCCTGGACAGACTGCCCAGAGACTTTAGAAACTATAGCGGAAAGTATATATGAAGATCCTGTATTATATAAAAAATGAGTGCCTGGCTCTTTTTCCACCGGTCTGGCCAAAAATGTCTTTATCCAGGAAACATTTTGCGCAGCCCTCATTGAAGGTATAGTATCTACCGTATGCCCAGTTGCCATGCTGAGGGCATGGTGGATTTCCATTTTAGCCAGGTTATCTGAAACGACTTCGGGCAGAAGTTCCGGAAAAAAAGAAATCACCTTATCGTTCAACTTGATCAAGCCTTCCTTAACGGCGAGACCGACTGCAGTACTTGTAAAGCTTTTGCTCAGTGAGTACAGGGTATGAACCTGATGGCGTTCAAAGGGTCTCCAATAAGCCTCCGCAATCACCTTACCATGCCGTAAAAACATAAATCCATGATGTTCGAGTCCGCTTTTATTAGCTTCCTGTAAGTATTGTATGATGGATTCAGAACTTACCCCCGTGCTTTCCGGGGTAGCCCGGGGTAATCCCGTTGTCCCTGTATTTCCCGCCCAGTCTAGGTGTGAAAACATAAAGGCTCCTGCTGAATAAGCTCCTGAATTTCTAATAAAATCCCTTCTATGGATAATAGACATAAATCTGAAGTTGATGAATAAAATAGAAAATTAATAAATAACTCCATCAATTTAGTGCCGGAAAGGTGTGTTTATTTGTGGCTGCGATATCATCTTTATGAAACTAAAACAATTTTATCTCCTGCTATTAATTTAGGTGGTAAACTGAAAGTGCTTCTATCACCAGGAAATGAAATAACCGAAAATGCATTTTATGTACTATCAATGTTCTCTGGCTTACCTTTATCCAAAGTTCTATATGAAAATTTTGTTGTTTGGTCTATTTATTTGCCTGTTCATTCATCCCGGATATGCCCAATCCAACGGAGTAGTTTCAGGACCCATGCTTGGCCCCGTCGAATTGAGAGATGCAGTCATCTGGTTGGAAGTATCCCCTGCCGTTAAGTCAGTTTCCTTGCAATACCGCAAAGCAGGTAGTGCTGTTTATCAGTCCAGACCCTATAAAGGCATTCTGGGCAATGAGTTCAATCCGCTCCAGTTGCAGATCGGAGGGCTTGATTTTAATTCTACCTATGAATACCGGTTTGTGCTTAATGGTAAGGTCTCACCGGCCCGGGGCACCTTTAAAACCAAAGACCTTTGGCAATACCGAAAACCCGCACCCGATTTTAGTTTTTTAGCCGGAAGTTGTGCCTATTTTAATGAACCGGCCTTTGATCGCCCGGGTAAACCCTATGGTGGCGATTCGTCCATTTTTGAAACCATGGCCAAAGAAAATGCCGCATTTATGATCTGGACCGGTGATATCTGGTATACCCGGGAAGTGGATTATTACAGCAAATGGGGGCTTTGGTACCGGGCTCATCACGACCGGGCCGTGCCTGTTTTGCAAAATTTTTTAAAAGCCATGCCCCAATGGGCGATGTGGGACGATCACGACTACGGACCCAATGATATCGGCGTCAATTATATTTTAAAAGAAGAAAGCAGGAATGTATTTATGAACTATTTCTGCAACCCTTCTTATGGCCACAATGGACAGGGGATATATACTCTAAACAGTTGGGCCGATGCGGATATCTTTATGGTCGATAGCCGCTGGTGGAGGAGTGCCGACGATATTGCGGATTCAATAAATGGTCAACCTAATCCGGAAAAGACTGTATTGGGTGCCCAACAAATGACCTGGTTAAAAAACAGTTTGAGTTATAGCCTGGCCACGTTTAAAATTGTCATGTTTGGCAGCCAGGTACTCAACCCGGTATCTCCCTTTGATAAACTCGCGGATTTTCCTATAGAATACCAGGAATTAATGAGGTTTCTGGAACAACAAAAAGTCAATGGTGTGCTTTTTCTTTCCGGTGACCGGCATCATTCAGAAATCATTAAAGTGGATCGACCGGGTACCTACCCCTTACACGATATTACCATCTCCCCACTGACTTCAGGAACTCATCAATTCGGGCCTGCAGAAAAAAACAATCCTTACCGTATCGTCGGAGTAACTGAAAAACAAAATTATGGCAAGTTTACGGTGAGTGGTCCGCGCAACAACCGGGAATTAAAAGTAGATATGATTGGGGTCAAAGGTGATTTGCTCACTACCTGGTCCGTATCTGAAAAAGATCTTAAAACCCCGAATTAAATACGCATGTGGCGAAGGCTGTATTATTTATTACCTGCGGGATGGAGGCATTTTGTAAGGTATATATTCTATTTACCAGCCGACCTGATTGCCAATAAACGCGATAAGCTCCTGCCCCCGCAACGCCTGATCTATACCGGGCGCGGTGATTTTATTAAACAAGGACAAGAATGGATTAATTTATTTATTGAGGAAGGGGGTTTAACCGCATCCAGTACTGTCCTGGATATCGGGAGTGGGATCGGACGTATTGCCCTGCCCATGATGGATTACCTTATTGGGGATTACCAGGGTTTTGATGCCGTAAAGACCGGGGTGGATTGGTGTCAGAAACATATCTCCTCCAGGAAACCCAACTTCAGGTTTCAATACATCGAATTACACAACGATTTATACAACACCAGGGGCATCCGGGCTGCAGAGTTTGTTTTTCCTTATCCGGATAAGTCTTTTGTTTTTATCTGTGCAATTTCGGTCTTTACCCATCTCCAACCGGAAGAAACCGAAAATTATATCCAACAAATCAAACGGGTAATAAAACCGGGCGGGCGGGCGGTTTTGACTTTTTTTTTGATGGATCCAGATACCCTTGACCTTATGGAAAAGAACTTAGGAGGCCTTAAGTTTAAACATCATTATCCAAACTATTCTTTACTTAATCACAAAGTCAAAGCCGCCAATGTCGCTTATCAACGACCCTATATATATTCCTTATTGGAGGCCGCAGGTTTTAAGATCTATAAAGAAATCAAGGGTTCGTGGTGCGGGAGGCAGAAAATACATTACCTGGATTTTCAGGACACCTTGGTGATTGAAGCGAATCATTCGA
>JAWXBI010000025.1:0-21942 GCA_034439915.1 Saprospiraceae bacterium
AAACCAGCTCCAATATTCATTCGTGAAGCCCAGTCCAATGATCTTCCCGCTATCCTGGGGATCATGAATGAAGCCATATTAAACCCCACCGCTATTTAGGAGTACGAAGTGCGTACGCTTTTTTTCATCGAAAATTGGTTTAATAATAAAACTCAGGAAAAAGAACCGGTGATTGTTTGTTATGAAGGTGATCTTATCCTTGGTTATGCTACATTTGGCCGGTTCAGACCGAGAGCAGCCTACCAGTTTAGCGCTGAACATTCCGTCTATGTAAAAACCGGGTCTCACCGACAAGGCATAGGTTCTTTATTGTTAGGTAGGCTCTTTGATCTGGCTCAAAAATAGGGATATCATACCCTGATAGCGGGAATCGATGCCTCCAACCAATCCAGTTATGAATTTCATCTCAACTTTGGTTTTATCGAAGTGGCCTGGTTTAAGGAAGTGGGATATAAAATTGAACGATGGTTGGATTTGATTTTTATGCAGCGCATGCTTTAATAATGAATGGAGAGACCCAAAAGCCCCAAAAAGGAACAAATGCTTGGCCTTAAAAATGGTTTTAAACCACATTAATTTATCCCCACATCTATGGGCGTGAAATTCAAATAATGGTTTGTAACCAGTTCAACCAAACCAAAATTTTTATTTTTCTTTGGTCACCCCATACCGCTCTTCATAATGAGGTAAATTCGTTCAAATTTCGCCCTTGACAAACAAACGAGGGCTTTATTTTGATACTACCTTGATACATGCCAAAGCCGCTGTGGATTTTGCACTTTAATACCTGACGTTTCTGAAACATACCATGGAGGCAAACTGAAAAAAAAGTCGGTACTGGTGTACCAGGTCAGTCTTTAAATTAAAAGATCTTTCTGTTCAATAAACTATACATTTGCCGCATATTTTTAAAAAGACCTTTACTATGAAATATCCTCAGTTATTCAAATTCAACCTAGCCATTCTGAGCCTGTTTTTTTTATTACCGCAATTGTTGATGGCCCAACAATGGGAACAAGTGGGCAAAAAAGGAGATTGGAAAAACACCATCGATGTTGTTGCCCTGACGGGAAATCTATACAGTATTGAAACGGATGGTACCTTATTTAGAACCAATAAACAAGGAGTTTATTCCCAATTAGGGGAAAAAGGAGCTTTTAACAATGTTGATATCCTGGTAGCCATGGACAATGAAATCTGGACCCTGGAAGGTGGCTCCTTATACCGATCCAATAGCACTACTGTAGCCTGGCAACAGGTAGGCAAGGCCGGAGATTGGGAGAATACGGCAGCCATGGTTGCCCTCAACGGCAAACTCTACAGCATTGCAACGGATGGGACCCTGTATGAAACATCAAAAGATGGTTCCTGGCAACAAATAGGAAATAATGGAGAGTTTTCCGATGCGGCCATGCTGGAAGCGATGGATGGTCATCTTTGGACAGTCGAACAAGGCACGCTGTATAAAACCAATATGAAATCGCTTAAGTGGGAACAAGTAGGCAATGAAGGAGATTGGGAAAATACAATAGCTATGGTGGCCGACCGCGGCTTTATCTGGAGCGTAGAAAAGGATGGTACGCTGTTCAAAACCGATAAAGCAGGAAATTTTGAGCAAGTGGGTCCGCGAGGAATACTGAGTGATGTGACCCTGATTGTCGCATTGGACAATACCTTATATGTAGTTGAAAACGGTACATTGTATCGCACCAAAGGGTAACGGCCCTTAAAGCCCTTCCGTTTAATTCAATAGCAAAGCCTGCAGGATGGGACTTCAATCCCGATTCCGGTTTTATTAGTTTATATCCATTTTTCCTTTTCAGGTTTTCCAACATGGTTGATACGGTTATAAGCTACGATGTAAAATTTTAAGTTGTTGAGTTTTGCTTTAACTAAATCGAGTAGGTGTGAATCATGTAAATCTTTTTTATGATCGTGTAAGATGAAACCTTAGTGCATCACTCATCTTTGTTTTTCGTGAAAAACATTATTTGATTTATTAAATAAACAAACATGGAAAACAATCGTAAAGATCAAAAACCAGAAGCGGAAAACTCAAACCTAAAACAGCATCCAGGCACTCAGCCTCGAGGGCTCGGCAATCCGGAATCCAATCAATTTAAGAAACCAACCAATTCCGGGGATCTCCGAAAGGATCCTATGAATAAACCTAATCAATCGGATGGACGGAAAGCCCCTGGTGATCAATCTACCCCCGAATCCTATAACCCTAAACACCAAACTCCGGAACACCTGAACAATCAAAAATCGAATATGGACCAGGTTACCAATAAGGACTCCAATTTATCCGGATCGAGGGATCCCGAAAAACAAAATAATACTACCCCATCGGGTACAGATAATCCATACACCCATAAGCAGCAAAAAAACCCGGTAGATGGGTCGGTATTGGTAGAAGATGAAGATCAGCATGAAGCGATCATATCAGATGATATGGAATCACCATCCGAGGAAGATATAAATACCGACCAAAAACCTAACGGAGGCCAGGTGAACCCAGAAATCACCCGACGTTAAGGCATCCATTAAAAAATGTCTATAACACTATATAGTCAGGGTATTGATTTTTTAAAAAAATCCTTACCCTGATCGATATAGTTTTTATAAACTCTATTAATTTCTAATAAATGAAACTTCAAATCAGCAATAAAAACAAAAAGTCGACGAATGGTATCCCTCTAAAACAGGGTATAGCGGCTTCCCAACTCACCACCTTATTGGAGGATGGTTTAAAAGATATGTATTGGGCAGAAAAAGCTTTAACCAAGGCTATTCCCAAAATGATTAAAAACGCGAGTTCAGAAGAGTTAATTGATGTATTGGAAAACCACCTCGACGAAACCAGAAATCAAATAGGCCGAATGGAGCAGGTTTTTGAAATAATAGGCAAAAAAGCGGTTGGTAAAAAATGCGAAGCTATGGAAGGCCTGATCAAAGAAGGAGAGGGGATCATGGAAGATTGCGAAGACGGGCCCATGATGGATGCAGGAATTATAGCAGCCAGCCAAAAAATAGAACACTATGAAATCGCTTCTTATGGTACGCTCCGCCAATTTGCCTCTACACTTGGCTTCAGCAAAGCAGCCAAACTCCTCGAGGCTACTTTAAAAGAAGAAAAATCAGCTGATGAATCGTTATCAGAAGTAGCTACAAGTACCATAAATATACAAGCTGCTGCTGAAGTCGCGAACAAAAAGTAAAGTTTTCACCATATATCGCTGAGTGCAGCTATTCTTATTCGTGGCTGCACTTTTTATCTCCAAAGCGGATAAAAACAATCATTCCTTTTCCTAAAAAATAATTGTTATGTTAAAATGGTCGGCAATATTTTTAGTCATCGCTTTGATAGCGGCACTATTTGGCTTTTCAGGATTGGCTACCGGTGCAGCATCCATTGCTAAAGTTTTATTCTTTATATTTCTGGTGCTCGTCTTATTGACGGCTATTCTGGGAGTTACTATTTTTAAGAAAAGGTAATATAATATCCTTCCAACGATTGTTGGAATCTTTATAAATCTGGCTGAATAGGTTTAGATCGCTTTAATTAAATTTTAAGTTGTTGGCCTATTCAGCTTTTTTCGTTTGGTTCGTAGCGGCGATTTCACATACCGCATCGGTTACTCGTAAGAGGATGGGTTTAATCAAAATCGCTAATCCCTTTGGTAAAACTCATGAAATCAGCATAAACTACGCCTGGGATACCAGACGTTAAATGGGCTGACTATAAATTCATTCATTCCAGATCTCCAATCAACCTGACTTTATATCCCCTTTCCTCCAGATACTTTTTTACCGGGCTGATAGGCATATATCCATAAAACACCACCATTTTTTCCGCCGTTGACGCTTTTGCTGCCTGAATGATTCGTTCAGCGGTAGATTCGTTGCGATAATACCAAACCCGGGTATAGTCTGAGTATGCAGAAAGGTTTACGTAGTCTAAGAAATGAGCTTGCCCATAATCCGAAGCCTGAAGCCATTGCGTAGAATTTACAAATGACAATGCCTGGCAGTTTTTAAAGTTTCTTCTGTTCAGATTCCACAAAATTTTTCCAAAATCGGTCAAACCTGCTCATCGCTTCAGTTCCTTTCAATGCAATGGAAAATTTTACATAAGCCTCGCTTTGGGCGGTATAGGTGATTCTATTATCTGTGGGATAAAACAAATATTTAATACCCAGAGCATACGCCAATGGTAAACCAAGTTAAAAAATTCATTCTCCTTTTTGAATCTAATGGTCCTTTGGTACCTTATCCACATCGCTTTACCCCAATCAGAATTGGTCTCCAGTTGAGCCAAATACTTTTCCTGATTTTGATGAATCAGGTAGGTTTAATATTCCCGGTAGGTTTGATATTCCCGGATGCCAAGATCCAGGCCCAGGTGATAATACTTCCATAGATTCAATCTTGACTCCGGATGTTCGATATTACTTAATAACTGCTGGTAATGAAGGATGCTGTCCAAGACTTTTATTTCTTTTCCTTCCCAGGCTTATACCAGGAAGTCCCATACCGGGTCATAACCCTCACCAATACTTGATACAGGCTGGCGCTATCCAAAGGAATGACTTCCTCCACCGCAATCTGATCGGGACTATACCGTAAAGTTTTTTGATATGTTGTTTTTCAGTTACAGGCCAGACTGTCTGGAATATGATGGAAAACACCAACTATATATAATAAAAATTCAGTAGGCGTCAGGACTGAAATGAATAGGAAAAGAATGCCGAAAATAATCGGCCGGACGATTAAATGAGATAGCATTAGATACCGATGGTTTTATTCAAAGACACTTTACCCCAGCCGGAGTTGCATATCGTACCAGTCCCCTTGGCTTTGGATCTTCATTAAAGTAAGTCCTCATGCATTTAGACGCTCAAATATCTTTGTTTTTCAAAGTCATTCCATGGTTAGTTCGAGATATAAAACAGGAGATAAGAAATTGATTTTCAATGACCTGTTTTATTCTTCCAGGCCCCATTATTCAATTACAAACAATTACAAACATTTATAAACAGCTATAAGCGCAAGTAATTGATTATTCACCGGCTGTGATTTGTCCCCGACTACATCTTTGTTTTGTCGGTGGAAATAACGGCCGGCATAAAACAAATCATTTTTTAAACAATTAAATTTTTAATCATGTCAAACGCAACGAACAAAGTCCAATTATTGGGTCACCTGGGAAAGGAACCGATGGTAAAACAATTTGAAAGTGGATCCAAAATGGCCACCTTTATCCTGGCCACAAATGAATCGTACACTAACAGTGTCGGAAAAAAAATTGAAAACACCCAATGGCACAAACTGGTCGCCTGGGGTACTGTAGCCGGACAGGTGGAACGCCTGCTCACCAAAGGGAGCAAAATCTCCGCAGAAGGTAAACTCAGCCATCGGCATTACGAAGCCAAAGACGGGGTCAAAAAATATGTAACCGAAATCGTGCTCAACGAATTTGAGTTGATCAAATCCGAAAAAGCAGAAGCAGCTAATGCCTGACCGCATAAACAATATCAATAACAAATTCTTTTAAATCATAAAAACAATTATCATGTCCAACGTAACAAACAAAGTCCAATTGACTGGTCACCTGGGAAAGGAACCGATGGTAAAACAATTTGAAAGTGGATCCAAAATGGCCACCTTTACCCTGGCGACCAACGAATCCTACACCACCAGCTCCGGTAAAACAATAGAAAATACCCAATGGCACAAATTAGTAGCCTGGGGAGAAGTAGCAGTTCAAGTCGAACGTATGCTCACCAAAGGAAGTAAAATAGCAGCCGAGGGCAAACTCAGTCACCGGCAATACGAAGCCAAGGATGGTACTAAAAAATATACTACCGAAATTATCCTCAATGATTTTGAGGTGATAAAAACAGATAAAGCCGAACTTTTACGCACCTGAAATGTCGGGTGGATCCTCCTGAGATGAAAGCCGGAAAAATCGTCAAATTCCGACGAATTTTGCCACCTGCTGCAGGAAAATCCTCTACAATACATTACATTTGTACGTAATACTTTAACAAAAAATCTTTAAAAAGCTGATAATGAGTAGCGAACGCGATTCAAAACTAAAAGCCCTACAACTCACGGTAGATAAACTGGAAAAGACCTATGGCAAAGGTACCATCATGAAACTTGGAGATAAACAAGTGGACGATGTGGAAGTGATTTCTTCCGGATCCCTTGGTCTGGATATAGCTCTTGGCATCGGAGGTTTTCCCAAAGGAAGAATAGTAGAGATCTACGGCCCTGAATCCTCGGGCAAAACTACCCTGGCTATTCATGCTATAGCTGAGGCGCAAAAAAAAGGTGGTTTGGCCGCTTTTATTGATGCGGAGCATGCCTTTGACCGAAATTATGCAGAAGCCCTGGGGGTAGATACGGAAAACCTGTTGATCTCACAACCCGATAATGGAGAACAAGCCCTTGAAATAGCTGAAAACCTGATCCGGTCGGGTGCCATAGATATCATTGTTATTGATTCTGTAGCAGCCCTGGTACCCCGGAGTGAAATCGAAGGTGAAATGGGAGATAGCAAAATGGGCCTGCAAGCCAGATTGATGTCCCAAGCTATGCGTAAACTTACCGGCTCCATCGGACGCACCGGGTGTTGTTGTGTATTCATCAATCAACTCCGGGAAAAAATAGGGGTGATGTTTGGAAACCCGGAAACCACAACGGGGGGTAATGCCTTAAAATTTTATGCCTCCATACGCCTGGATATCCGACGACAAGGCTCACCCATCAAAGACAAAGATGGCAATATGATAGGTAATACCGTCAAAGTCAAAGTGGTAAAAAACAAAGTAGCACCCCCTTTCCGTATTGCCAATTTTGATATTATGTTTGGCGAGGGCATATCTAAAAACGGAGAAATTGTAGACCTGGGCGTGGATTTGGAGATTATTCAAAAAAGCGGCTCGTGGTTTAGTTACGGTGGTTCCAAAATTGCCCAGGGCCGGGAAGCGGCCAAACAATTTATGGCAGATAATCCTGAGGTAGCAGATGAAATAGAAGCTAAAATCAGGGAAAAAGTAGCCGCCGGAGCTGCTATTTCCAAAGTAGCCGTAACCGGGGAAGAATAATTGAAATGAAGATCGGATCCGGCTTCAGCAAACAGATTAAATAGTTGGGTGCTGAAGCCGGCCCTTTATTATTAACCCTTGTATAAAAGTCTATTGGGAATTGAGCATATTTGCACTTACGCGATGAATAAAATAAAACAAATATTTGGCATAGTTTGGATGATTTTAGCCGTCCTGCTTGTCGTTTTTATGATTTACCAGGCTTATGCCAAAGTCAGTATCGCCCCCGAAGGATTTGCACGAACCAATACCTTATTGCAGTGGGTTATTATCCTGCTGATATTTATCCCGATTTGCGGAGGGTTGTTTATTTTCGGTAAATACGCGTTTCGAAAGGAGTTTGATAACCTGGATGTTTGATCCGGGCAATCAGTCCTTTGAACAACTGTTCAATCCAGGATTCTGTGAAATAGCGTTCTCGTTTACCTGCTTTATACTGATAACTCCTTTTTAATAATCCGATCCCGGGGATCTCGTTGATGTCCTGGTATCAAAACCGGGAGAGCGCGAAGTTATTGAATCTTATCGCCTCTCAACACCCTGAATCGTTTCCTGGCTTCCACCGCAAAAGTACTGTTGGAAAAGTCAATAAATATTTTCTCATACAGATCTTTGGCTTTGTCCTTTTCCTTTAACTGAAAATCATAAATCTCAGCCAATTCAAACATGGAATTATCACAGCGGATCCCATCCTGGTAATCTTCCATGATGGTTTCATAAATAGGTATTGCCTTGTCCCATTGTTTCAGTTGACGGTAGATTTTCGCTTTCTGGTACAATACATCATCGTGAATATCATGTTCCGGGAAAACCATTACTATAGAATCCAATTTTGCCAGGGCTTCTGGGTATTTATTTTGAAATGCCAGCAACTCGGCCTGGGCAAACCCCTGCAGGGCCTCTGCGACACTGTCCCCTTTCATATTATCCAGGATAAAAACGGATAGATCGATGGCGTCATTGCTGATGTACCTGGAGGTGGCTGCTTTAAGAATATCAAATTGTTTTTGAGCCCAGGTAAAGTCTCCGTTAAAATAAGACAGCCGGGCATTCCTGAACCGGGCTTCTTCTCCCAGTTGATCTTCTTTAAAGGCCTTATCCACCTGGGAATACAATAAGGTGGATTCCCAGATTTCACCCTGGATGAGGTAATAATCTCCCAGGTTGAGTTTGGCTTGAGCCAGGGTTGGCCGCTGAATGTTGGGAATATTGATCAGTTCATCCAGTATGCGGATTGCTTTTGGAATATTGTTGAGGTGAAGCGCCACGAGTTCAGCATATTCAATAATGAGGGCTGCACTGTTTCTGTTTTTACCAAATTCATTGATAAAGGTTTCATAGTCCTGTTGTACTTCAAGTAATTCGGCCTGGGTAGTCAGGCTGGCTGACAATTTAATTTTGTTTCGTTTACAGGCCAGTGCTTCTTTTTTCGCTTCTATATAAAATGAATTTTGAGGTCCCTTTTCCTTTGTGATGTATTCAAACGCACGGATGGCGGATTCCCATTCCTGCGCCGATTTGGCTATCTGGCCAATCTGAAAAATCCTCGAACCGTTTTCATCGAGCATCTTATCCAGTGCACGTGCCTGTCGCAGGGCGCCACTGTAATCTTTAACCTGCAACATCGACCATTGCAACATTTCCGGATAATGGACCGCATTGGGATTTTTTTGTACTGCAGCATAAAGTTGTTTTTGCAACTCCAGGTAGTCGGTAGGTTGAAAGGTTCTTAAAAATATCGATTGAATCGGTATTGCACGCTGGGGATCTGCGTCCAGGCTAATGATATAGTATTGGATCATTTTTGGATTGTCCCCTTTCCGGCGGTACATATCCGCCAATAAATAAGGAAACATATTTTGATCATTAAAGACCTTCATCCCTTTCTCGTAGGTTTCTATCGCCAGGTCATATTTGGACATATTGATAAAACTGCCGGCCAGGGAAGTGATGCGCCCGCGGTCATGCGCTACTTTTTCTATTGACTTTTTATATTGTTCAACAGCAAGGTCCGGACTGCCTTTTTTCTCCAGCAGGTTTCCATACACCACATAGTTGCTAGCATCTTCCGGATATGACTTTAATTGTTTTTTTACCAATACCTCGGCTTCCTGGATTTTATCCTGGTAAATCAGGCTTTCCGTTAACCGGTTAAAAAAATAATTATTGCTTTTATTTTGTTCTAAAAGTTTTTCAAATAATACCCCTGCTTTTTCATATTCACCATCCTGATAATATTGTTCAGCCAATCGGGAATCCTGTGCTATTATGAAAAAAGGTGAAAAGCAAATAATGTAAATTAATAATCTGGGCATTTTAGTCATCATAGAATAAAACGAGGGTTGGAAAATGGACATCCCAAAGATATAGGATTAATACTAGTCTCCTTTGGGCTTCTCCGGCCCTGTCCGTTAAAAATTCTTAAAAAAAGAAATATATAAGTATTTAGTTGATGCTGCGGTTGATCACCTCATCGTTTCCATTGAATGGAGTTGATGTCGCGGATCGCACGCAGGATGTCCCTTCTGCTGATCTGACCGACCAGTTTACCTTTCCGGTCTAAAACGATCAACCGTTTGTATTTGGTTTCTAAAAAAATATTGGCCGCTTCCCCTATGCTGATATCTTCCTGCACCGTCATCATTACATCATCCATAAATTGGCTGACCGTTTGTTGGGATACCGGTGAGTTGTAATATTCAGAAGCAACTAAAAGTTTGAGACAGGTTTTGTCATCAATAATCCCGACTACTTCCCGGTGTGCATTCAGCACCGGGGCACCGGTAATCCGCTTTTCCAGCAAGATATTGACTACTTCCATAATGTTGGAATCCGGGGCAAAGGTGATCAGATTGGTCGCCATGTATTTGCTGATCGGATCTTTTTCCTCTCCGGTACGGTCAGGTGGGCTGGGATTTTGCTTAAAGTTTTTCATTTTGCTTCAAGTTATAGAATTTGGTATAATATTTCAACAACAGTAATATACACTACAAGATACACTATAATCAATACAAATCGCGGTCAATTAGCCTCTCTGAGTCAAATTGTTAATTGAGGGATATATGTATATGATCCTCGGGAATACCTATTTTTTTTAAAAGTGCAATGGACGCTTGATTCTCCGGATGAACCAGGCCCAGTACTTTATTTAATTTTAATTCCTTATGGGCGTACTCTAAAACGGCACGGGCGGCTTCCAAGGTATATCCCTGACGATAATGTGCAGGTAAAATAGAAAATCCAATGTCCGGGGGTGACGCTTCTGACCTTTTTACCAACCCGCATATTCCGATTAATTCTCCTGATGATTTTAAAAGCATCCCATAGAGTCCATACCCATTCACTGCATAACTCCGGATTAATTTTTCCTGGATATAATCCTCTGCCTTTTGAAGATCAGCTATTTGACGGTCGCCAATAAACCGGATAAAATCAGGGGTATTGTACAACACCAAAATAAACGGACCATCCGTAATTTCTACCTCTCTCAGGATAAGCCGCTCCGTCTTCAATCGGATATTCAAATCAAAAATATTAGTTCAATCTGGTAATAAATAACTTCCATCATTTGATGGACTTCGTCAGTTGGGTGTGTAACCAGTTATTGACTTTTTCAGTTTGCTCCGGATAGGTCCAGTGGCCTGTTTCCTGGTATAACCAAAGTTCTTTTGGGCCGGGGATTACATTATAAGCCGGATGCATGGAAGTCGGTGGACAGGTTTCATCATTATATCCCCAGGTATAAACCCCGGGAACCTTAATTTGGCGGGCAAAATTGACCACGTCATAATAGGAAGCAGTATTGATTTTGTTTTCGGTATGATTTCCAAGATTGTTTTTATCAAATAGATGCGGCCAACCTCCTGCTCGGTTTTGTAAATACCCCGCCATATCGGATAAGGCAGGATAATAAGCTCCTAAAAACTTTACCCTGGGATCTAATCCTGCAGTGACTATGGACAAGGCCCCGCCCTGGCTGCCACCGGTAACCGCCAGGTTTTGGCCGTCAAACTGTGGTAAACTGAAGATAAAATCATTTGCGCGCACACATCCCAGGTATACCCTTTTAAAATAATAACGGTCTTTATCGTCCAGGTTGTAAGCCCAGTAACCTGCCAAAGCGCCCGAACCCAAATTGAGATACACCGAAGGTTCCATATTGACCGGAATCCCGTGTATTCCAATTTCCAGGGTGATCATGCCTCGTTCAGCCATTGCAATTTCCCCTCCATAAGGCCTTACACCTGCTCCGGGTACCCTCAACAAAGCAGGATATTTCCCTTCTTTTTTAGGTATACAAAGAATTCCATACAACCTTACCGGGCTTCCGTCCCTGTAATTTTGAATATTGACCTGGTAGACATTGGTTTTTTCAGTACATCGTTCAGGCAATAAGGTCATACGCGCATCTAATGGCAATTTCGAAAGTTCTTCTTTAGCAGTTTTCCAGAAATCTAAAAAATCTGCCGGATATTTTACAGCCGCTTGGAGTTCATTTGGGTTAAATCCGGCTGTGGCCAGACCACGATACACTTTTCCTTCTTTGCGGGTGGTGACTATACATCTTGAAAATCCGGCTGTTGACAAGGTACCTCCATCAATACGGGTTGTACCATTTACCAACAGCAGGGAATCTTTTTTGACCGGAGGCATTTTTTCCGGTCCGATTTCATAATAGATCATGGTGTTGGGAACCAATACTTCGTTTTGAGTAACGCTGACAGTATAAAAAACTTTTTCTCCGGGTTTATAGGTCCAATCTGCGTGATCCGGGGACACATGCAACTTGATCAATCGTTCCACCGGCTGCCCCGAGATAACGAAAGACATCAATGAACTAAAAATAAATACCAACCATTTTACTTTTTTCATACTCCCTGTTTTTTTTGTTAAGATACACAATCCGCTTATAATCCCGTTTGTCGGGAAAATTTCAATCGGACAATTTATTTATTAACAATTTTTCAATTCTTTTATTCATTTTATCGATCATTTAAAAATCTACTTCAGCCGGGATATTTATTAATCCACAGGTTTTCAACAGGTTTTCCACAGGTTTTCCACAGGATAGAACATGGTCAACTATGATACAGTTTTTAAAATGAAACCGACCTGATTACATTTGATCCGGCTTTCATGTTAATTCGTATATATATGTTTTTTAAGATTATGTTTGTTATTAAATAATGGAAAATCCCAACCCGATAGTCGATATTAACTCAGCCCTGGGCCGAAGGACTACACGAAAAGTAGAGGATGAATCCAATATCATGACTTATGGCAAAATCCAACCCCAGGCCATCCCTCTTGAAGAGGCCATTTTGGGAGCGATCATGATTGACAAGGATGCTTTGCCGGTAGTCATCAATGTGCTTAAACCCGAAAGTTTTTACAAACCACAGAATCAAACCATCTATACCGCGATGCTGGCTTTGTTTGAAAAGACCCAGCCTATCGATTTATTGACAGTACATGAGGCTCTCAAAAAGGCAGGACAATTGGATGACTCTGGAGGAGTACATTATCTGGTGGACCTGTCAAACAAGGTGGGGTCGGCTGCCAATATTGAATATCATGCCCGCATTGTGGCTCAAAAGCATATCCAGCGCGAACTGATCCGCATCGCTACCAGTACCATCAGCGGGGCTTTTGATGAAACCATGGATGTATTTGATTTGCTGGATGAAACCGAACGCAACCTCTACGACGTGACCCAGGGAAACCTTAACAGAGGTTACGAATCCTTAGGTGCACTGGCAGCCAAAGCTCAAAAAACCCTGGAGCAAATATCTCAGCGGGAAGAAGGTCTGACAGGGGTGCCCTCCGGGTTTACCGCCCTGGACAGGGTCACTTCCGGATGGCAAAATTCCGATCTGATCATAGTAGCTGCCCGCCCCGGTATGGGAAAAACCAGCTTTACTATAGCCCTGGCGCGCAATGCGTCTTTTGATCATAAATTACCCATTGCAATCTTCTCTTTGGAAATGGCCAGTCAACAACTGGTAACCCGATTACTTTCTCTGGAAGCAGAAATCGAAAGTGGTAAAATGCGAAATGGCCGTTTGTCTGACGAAGAATGGACCAAACTTCATCGCGTCATCGAACGAATGGCCGAAGTACCTATATATATCGATGACACACCGGGTATCAATATATTTGAACTCCGGGCCAAATGCCGTCGTCTCAAAATGCACCATGACATCAAGATGGTGATTATCGATTACCTCCAACTGATGAGTGGGCGCAGCGACAATAAATCAGGCACCCGGGAGCAGGAAATTTCATCGATCTCCAGGGCTCTTAAAGGACTGGCAAAGGAATTAAATATTCCGGTCATTGCGATCTCCCAATTAAGCCGGGCGGTGGAAACGAGGGGCGGTGCCAAGCGTCCTATGTTGTCCGACTTGCGTGAATCGGGGGCTATAGAACAGGATGCGGATATCGTCACTTTTATCTATCGACCGGATTATTATGAAATGGAAGGGGTGGATGATTCATTACCCAAAGGAGTGGTAGAAATCATTATCGCCAAACACCGAAATGGTCCATTAGAAACGGTTCAGCTAAAATTTATTGATCGTTTTGCCAAATTCACGGAATTGGATGACTTCGATTTTACCCGATTACGTGGAGAACTTCCACCAACAGCACAGGCCCCATTCAGTGGTCTGATAACCCGCCAGAGCCGGATGAACCAGGATGAGGACATCCCATTCTGATCCATCAACTCGATATTAAAATTCACCTGTTTGGGTGAGTAAATTCCTGGTGATTGATCCCACCTTTGAGAAAATTACCGAAACTGAAATTTATAGGGATGAAATTTATAGGGCTTCTCTATTTATCGATTGCCTGCAACATAATCTGTGCCCAGGTAAAGCGGAAGGTTAGTCACCCCTTGTCTCCTTACCCGCTCTTATCTCAGGAATTAATCACAAAAGTGGATATACCTGCGGATAGCCTTTTAAAATTTCTGATCCATCATTCTTCGGCCATACCCGCATCATCCCCGCTACAATTAAAAACAGAAATCAATCTGGCTATCGGGGAGCTCTATTACAGCACCGGGGTTTATGACCAGGCCTTAAAATACCTGGCCATTGCAAAAAACTTATATGATCAGCAACTGCCAGAATCGGGTTCAATCCGGCTATTGACAGCAATAGGTAAAGCCTATTTTCAACGAGGGAATTATTTACTGGCTGCTCAAAGTTTCAGGGATGCACTCAAAATGATTAAACCGGCCGATCAGGTGACTGAAGATGAAATCCGGGATTATCTCACGCAGGTCTATAACCTCAATCCCAGCATCAACCTATCCACACAGTTTTTTATTAAATCCTTTGAATTAAAAAAAAAGCTGGATGACCGGCCGGGCATGCTTCGTATTGCCCAACGATTGACCGAGACTTTCTACCTGGAAAAGCAACTGGAAAATAGTCTGAAGTATGCCCAACTGTGCGTTGACCTGGCCAAACAACTTAACCGGCCGGAAGAAGTCATTTTTTCTTCCATCGATATAGCAAACTTATATACAAAAATGTCCAGGTTTACCGAAGCGCATGCGGTATTGGAGCAACTCAAACACCGGACCAATACCACCAGCCTGCATATTTACAGCCGGTATGAAACCGCTCTGGGCAATTATTATTTATCTCAACACCAGGATAGTTTGGGCCTGCTCCATTATAAAGCAGCCTTGCCAGCCAGGCCGATACCCATGTTGAATCAGTATGTTTACCGGAATCAGGCCGAAACTTTTCAACATCTGGGAAATTATAAAATGGCTCTGGAGCTTTATCAGAAATACCTCAAAGAGTTTAGCCTGGCCAACGCATCAAATGTACAAACCGGGTTGATCAATATAGAGGAAAATGCCGCGCGGGGAAAATCAAAAGATGAAATCAGGTACCTCAATGCCGAAAACCTGTTCAAAGATTCCTTGTTAAAAAAAGAAAAACTTTTAGCGGATGCCCTTATTGCTAAAAATGAAATGCAGACTCAACAATTATTGGATCAGCAGAGGCTTAGCACGTTGATGGAAAGAGAAGTTGAATTACAGAAACAAAAAGTCAAGGATGAACAAAACAAACGGTATATGTTTATCGGTGCCAGTTGTATTTTTTTACTACTGGGTGGTTGGTTGTATTGGATGTACAGGATTCAAAAAAATAAAAACCTGATCATTGAAAAACAATCCGGGGATATGGAGATGCTGATGAAAGAAGTACACCACCGGGTAAAAAACAATCTCCAGATCATCTCCAGTTTGTTGGATATGCAGTCTATGTCCATTCAGGATAAAACGGCTTCTTCAGCCATCAAGGAAGGGAAAAACCGGGTGCAAAGTATGGCCCTGATCCATCAAAATCTCTATCACGAAGGTAACATCCGAAGTATTAACGTCAGGGATTATATCCAGCATTTGGTAACCAGCCTGTTTGATTCTTATCAGATTGAAAACAATAAAATAAAACTCACGACGGAAATATCAGCCATGCAGCTGGATGTCGACACCGTCGTGCCTATAGGTCTGATCATCAATGAACTGATCAGTAATTCATTAAAATACGCCTTTGTCAATCAGGCTGACGGTGACCTTTCCATCACCCTCAAACCCAATGGCAACGATACACTTTATTTCAGCGTGCGGGACAATGGTAGGGGGTTTCCGCCGGGATGGACCCCTGACTCCAAACATTCGTTTGGATATCAGTTAATTAAAGCATTTGCCAAAAAATTAAAAGCCCGGCTAGAAACATTTAATGATCAGGGTGCCGTGGTCATCCTTCACATCGCTAAATATAAAGTCATCTGAAGTCAATAAAAAGATATGGTAACAGCTCCCGTAACCAGCGAATTAAAAATCCTCATCGTCGAAGATGAGCCATTGATTGCAGAACATATAGCCACTTATCTCAACAATGCTGATTTTACCGTATCCGGCATTGCCTATGATGATGAAGAAGCCCGTAACCAACTCCGAGTCACTACACCGGATGCTGTGATCCTGGATATCAATCTCGATGGAGACACGGATGGTATTCAATTGGCCGACTACATTAATAAACATTATTCCTTGCCCTTTTTGTTTCTGACTTCGTATGCCGACCGGGACACGCTGGAAAGGGCCAAAAAAGTAGAGCCCTGGGGTTATATCGTCAAACCATTTAATGAAAAGACCCTGCAGGCTTCCCTGGAAATAGCCATTTCAAACTTTGCCCACCGGGCTAATCACGCCGTACCGGAAATTCATCTGGATAAAATAAACAAATACCTATTGACCCCGTTGACTCCCAGGGAATTTGAAGTCCTTCAGCATATTTATAGCGGTCAAACCAATCATCAGATTGCCCAGGCGCTTTTTGTGAGTACCAATACCATTAAGCGACATATCAATAATGCTTATCTCTCCCTCGGGGCCACCTCCCGCAGTACAGCGATCGCCCGGTTGAGGGAACTCATGTTAAAATAATAACCTAAGGAATAAATAGTTGACTTAGTTGACTTAATGATTCTTTCTCTGAAATTTAAATGAATTACTAAACCAGTACCGCTCTCAATATTCTTGCTCGCAGCAGGCATAGATCTTAGGACTATTCAATTTATTTTGGGACATAATTCATTAAAAACCACAGAAATATTTACCCATCTTACAGACGCCAAAGGCTGTAAATAAATTCAGATTCATGAACCCCATTGATAATATGGAGATAAAATTGGACTAAAGGATATAAGAATATATAATCTATTCTTGAGTATATTTCGATGTTGGGCGCTAGCTAAGGGCGATTCTTAACGCAAAAATCTTTTTATGAACACAACCTGGCATTTTCCAAAAAAGATTTCTTGAGTAGGATAAAATTAATTTCCCTTTTATCCTTTGTGGTGGTGGTCTTAGGTATGACATTTGGAAAATATGGCGCAACTTATGGATTGCCATGATGGATTTATTATCCTATTCCAATGTTGCTGACAATAATACTTCCACCCACTTTTCTGAAATAGAATACTAAGATGACAATTGGTTTGAGCTGGCATGAAAAATCCGGATACGAGTTTACCTTAAATTCGTATCATGAAACAGAAAAATTTAACACAGATTAACGAAAAAAATCGTCGTCGATATGACGAGGCTTTTAAAAAAGATACTCTCCGCTTAGTCCAGAATGGACGGAGTGTAAATGAAGTGGCCAAGAGCCTGGGAATCAGTGATCAGTTGCTTTATAACTGGAAGAGCAAAATCAGGAACAAGGTTCTGAAGAAAGGTACATCCGAGGAACAGGGTGTGTATGCTGAAAAGGAGGCATTGTGTAAGCAATTACGGCAAGCAGAAATGAAGCGGGATATTTTAAAAAAGCTTTGGCCGTATTCAGTCAATCCAAATAGGGGAGAAATTCGATATGGTAACGAAATTGGAAAAAGAGTATCCCGTGAAAAAAGTCTGCCGGGTCCTGGAAGTAAGTATGAGTGGTTATTATGAATCCCTCGATTAAAATGCGAATTGATTGGAAAAAAGGTATACGAATCATTGGAAGAACTACACCATGAACTATTCGAATACATTGAAAACTATTACAACTCAAAACGACGACATTCTTCCATAAATTACCAGACACCCAACGAAATGCAAAAACATGCTTAAAATCAAAAATATGCCATCGGGTAATGAATGCAGGAGGCCTTTTTGCGTGGGGCCCGAAGGGCTCCTGTTAAATAAAACTGGGGCACCAGTTGCCTATTGCCAATGTTTGCCGGTGTTAAGATTGTTGCGTCATAGCACGAGTGCAATCCTGGTTAAAATGTAAAAGGACTTTCTGGGTCAACAGAAAGTCCTTGAGACGCAAAGCCAACCTTGCAAAAGAGCTACAATTGCCACCACACCGCAACCATTCCGCTGTTCAACCTATCAACTAATCATTACCTCTTTCCCAAACAGCTATGTTTTCCTTATGCTGCTAAACACCAAATCTTCCAGAAATGAAACCACTTTCAATTCATCTTTGGTTTTACCAAAATCGGTCAGTGACGGAAGATTGTTCATGAAAAAATTTTGAAAATGTGCCATTTCAATAATAGTGCTTGCCAGAGACCTTGGATATTTATATTTAGGATTACATTCTAACATAATATTGGCAATGACAGCGCAAAGGTCTTTGTAGGGTTTAAAAAACTGCTCCTTATTATCTTCGGAAACATGTCTGGTTAAATAGGTCTTTGAGCCTTCTGTTATTATTATCTGATGTAGCAGGTCTTCGTTAATATGTATTGTATTATCATCGTCCACAACTGTAGTAGCTAACAGTTGAATTACTTTTTTAAGTTTAATCACAGGGTCTTTTATATTATTTGTGTTAAAGACTACCTGGTATTGGAGCCAGCCCCAATACCAGGCGGTAATATAAATCAGCAACCGGTGTTTGTTTTCAAAATATCTGTAAATACCCGCTTCTGTTGTACCTATATCCTCTGCTAGTTTTTTAAAGGTGAATAATTCAAACCCGTTTTTATAAACCAATTGAATACCGTGTTGAATGATTTTTTTGCCCAGTTCTGTGGACTCCGGGTTGCGGAGAAACAACTTTTCGTTCATTTTTATTTGTAACTGTACTTCCATTTTAGCTAGGGTTTTAGGGTGGCATCTGTCATTTTAAACACATATAAATATAGTGTACCACGTTCCGTCATACGAAAATAATTAAAAGTTTAACAATTTAACAAGAAAGTAATACTATCATTTAAAATAATAAACCTATCTTTGTTTTGTTAAAATCAAGAATCAACAGATTATGGAAATCCAAAAAAAGACGTTTCAAGAACTAAAAAGCGATCTGCCTGCTAGTATTGTTGTATTTTTTGTCGCCGTTCCCCTTTGCCTTGGTATTGCTTTGGCTTCGGGTGCGCCTTTATTTGCAGGCATAATAGCAGGCATTGTTGGTGGCATTGTAGTAGGTATTGCAAGTGGTTCGCCACTTGGGGTTAGCGGACCCGCCGCTGGACTAGCAGTAATTGTTTTAACCTCTATTGCTACACTTGGCTCATGGCCGGCTTTTTTATTAGCGGTTGTTATTGCCGGAATTCTCCAACTTATTATGGGTTTTGCCAAAGTAGGTTTTATTGCTTACTTCTTTCCTTCATCCGTAATTAAAGGTATGCTTACAGGTATTGGGCTATTGATTATTTTAAAACAAATACCTCATGCCATGGGCTATGATAAAGATGCCGAAGGCGATGTCGCATTCTTTCAAGTAGGTGGTGAAAATACTTTTTCTGCTATTATAAGTGCATTCAATTCGATTACGCCAGGTGCGGTACTTATTGCTGCCCTATCATTGGCCATATTAATTTTTTGGGATAAAGTATTGACGAAGAAGCACAAAATATTTCAATTGATACAAGGCCCGATTGTGGTTGTTATTTTAGGCATTGCCATGAATTATATGTACCAGAACGGGATATTAAATTTTAGTTTGGCGGCTGACCAGGTAGTAAGGCTTCCGGTAGCACACAGTTTATCCGAGTTTTTTACACAATTTACTTTCCCCGATTTTTCGCAGATAACAAATTTTGAAGTTTGGAAAATCGCTATTGTATTAGCCATTGTTGCCAGTCTTGAAACTTTGTTATGTGTAGAGGCGACAGATAAAATGGACCCTTACAAAAGAATTACTCCCACCAACAGGGAATTAAAAGCGCAAGGCTTAGGTAATGTTATGTCAGGTTTAATTGGCGGTCTGCCCATTACACAGGTTATTGTTCGTAGTACTGCTAATATAACCTTTGGCGGCAAAACAAAAATGAGTGCCATACTGCATGGTGTGTTTTTATTAATCAGTGCTATTACCATTGCAGGCTTAATGAATATGATTCCGTTGGCAAGTTTAGCCGCTATCTTATTGATGGTAGGTTACAAATTAGCCAAACCTGAACTCTTTAAGCAAATGTATAAGCAGGGATGGGAACAGTTTATCCCATTTGTTGCTACTGTTGTGGCTATCCTTCTTACAGACTTATTGAAAGGCATTACGATAGGCATATTGTTTGGTATCTTTTACACCCTGCGCCATAGTTATAGAAACTCACACCATTTGAAGGAAGTAATAACCGGAGAAGAAGGAACCCAGGTGCATCATCTTGTATTGGCGGAAGAAGTTTCATTTTTCAATAAAGCAAGTGTCCTGAAAGCACTGGATGTAATTCCGGAAAATTCAAAAGTGATTATTGATTGCACCCACTCAAAATCTATTGCATACGATGTGATAGAAATAATACAGAACTATAAAATAAATGCAAAAACAAAAAACATTACAGTTAAAACTATCAATTTTATCGATCCTAAATAGCATCATCATTAATTTTTAAATAAAATAAAACCATGAAAACATTAACTAAAGAAATGCAGGCAGCTATTTCGCCAGGACTGGCATTAGAACTTTTAAAAGAGGGCAACAAAAGATTTGTAAATAATCTTAAAGTAAACCGCAACCTGTTGCAACAGGCAAATGAAACATCTGATGGGCAACATCCATTTGCCGTAATCCTGAGTTGTATTGATTCCAGAACATCTGCCGAACTGATATTTGACCAAGGGTTGGGTGATGTATTCAGTGTTCGTATTGCCGGCAATATTATTAACGAAGATATTTTGGGCAGTATGGAATTTGGTTGTAAAGTGGCAGGTGCGAAAATAATAGTTGTACTTGGCCATACCAAGTGCGGGGCAGTAAAGGGAGCCTGCGACCATGTGGAAATGGGCAACCTCACCGCTTTGCTTACCAAAATAAGGCCTGCTGTGGATGATGAACTTACGATAAAAGACAACCGGAATTCCGGAAACGATGAATTTGTTGAAAAAGTTTCCACCATTAATGTAAAACGAACGGTAACAGCCATTCTGGAACGCAGCACGATCCTAAAAGAAATGATTGAAGGCGGAAAAATTGGAATAGTTGGAGGTACACATGATATTACAACCGGTGAAGTAACTTTTTATCAGAATACTTTAACAATTAATAATCTTAGGTAGCACACAAACCAGACCGTACTAAAAGCTGCGTGGTTTTTTGGGCTAGCTATTGCATGATAATCTGCTTTATAAGTAAAGGTTCAAGAAATAATTATTCCATTAATATCTTTAATTGCATTAGAGATTATTTTGGGTGTGGATTACCTGATTTTTATCTCCATTTTAGCTGACAAACTCCCACCTGACAAACGAAGCCGGTTGAGATTTATAGGTATTGGCCTTGCTTTGATTATCAGATTAATACTTTTAACAGCAATAGCATGTATACTGAAATTAGATAATACTTTATTTACTGTTTTTGAAACAATCATAAGTGGCAAAGGTTTATTTTTAATTATAGGCGGACTTTTTCTTATTTACAAAAGCACAAAGGAAATTCGCTATAAGACTCAATCAACAAAAATTGACTGGTTAAATAGTAGTACCCAAACGCATTCATTTAAGAACCTGTTAGGAGAAATAGTATTATTAGATATCGTATTTTCTATAGATTCCATCATTGCCGCTGTAGGAATGGTTAAAGAACTTTGGATGATGTACACTGCAGTTATCATAAGCCTGATAGTCATGCTTTTTGCTGCCAAGCCATTAAACTCGTTTATCAGTAAAAACCCATCTTTTCAAATATTAGCGTAATGTTTTTTAATGATGATTGGCGTGTCACTTTTAGGCGAAGGCCTGCACTTTGAAATCCCCAAAGGATATATATATTTTTCGATGGCGTTTGCATTTTTAGTAGATATCATTCAAATGAAAACAGAAAAAAAAAGAATGTTAAATAAAATAATTAAACGTTGACTC
>JAWXBI010000026.1:0-5339 GCA_034439915.1 Saprospiraceae bacterium
CTTTTTTTTTCATCTTAATGTAAGATTTTGTAAAAGTTTTCAACAGGGTGACAGTATACAAAATTCTGTCAACCTATTCCATGAGACCACAGCAGTCAGAAGTCAGCGGTCAGGGGTCAGGAGTCAGCAGTCAGCGGGTCAATCTATTCACTCGAATCAATCCGCTCGCTCATATTTCCAGTTCCTTCCCTTGCCCTCGGCTATCCATTCTAGTGCAGTAGCCAGCCGTTTAGCCCTGGTTGGAGAGGTTTTAGCTTCCGTGATCCATTCGATATATTCTTTGCGATAGGAATAGGAAGCCGTATCAAATTTTTTCTTGGCTCTTATATTCTTTGAAAAAGCGGTAGCCAGATCTGAAGGGACCACAAGATCGGCTCGGGACTCCGGTTTAGGCACCAGGCGTTTAACAGTGATGCCCTTGTCATTGAGCATGCAGGCTTCTTTGATCATTTTGAGCATGGCCCTGTTGGTAGGAAGATCTTTAATAGAAGTGATCCTACCCATATGGCTCATAGCGGTCCGGTCTTTGAGTTGTAACTTTCCTTCGTCGGATTTAATCAAATCGGCTTTCCAAAACCCAAAAGCGCAATGGGCTTTAAATCCTGCCATCGAACACATCATCTGTCCTTTGTAATCAAAATGGGGAAAACTCCATTTCATTTTTTCTTCCACCTCCGGACAAGCCTGGTGGACCAGAGAGCGTATATGATCCATGATGGTTTGGGCAAAAGGGGCAGCCTTATCGATATAGGAATCTATTCGGGGATCGGATTTTGACATTCAAAAAGTTAATAACAAAAATAAAGTTCGCAAAAAATCTTCATGAAATCACCGAAAGAGATGAACCTGGAAACCTACCATGGGCATTAACAAATTAAAAAAAAAATTATATATTGGGTATTGTATATTTTTTGACTTAGTGTATCTTTAGACCCATATAAAAAATCTTAATATGACAAAAAGTAAAGATCAAAAGAAAGAAACAAAAAAGGCTCCGGCGAAATCACTGAAAGAAAAAAGGGCAGATAAAAAGAATAAGGCGAAATAAGAAAACACGCCCGAACCAACTTATTTTACTTGACCTGGTTGAGATATCCGTTAAAAGCCAATTGCTTTTAGTTTCAGTCCGCTTTCCTCCGGCCATCCGTAGATGATATTCATGTTTTGAATTGCCTGGCCGCTGGCACCTTTCAATAAATTGTCCAAAGCTGAAAGGATAAAGATTTTTTTATCGTGTTTTTCAAGGTACAATACACATTTATTGGTATTAATAACCTGTTTGAGATCGGGGGCTGCTTCGCTTATTTTAACGAAAACCTCATGGTCATAATACGTATGAAATAATTTTATGACCTGCTCCAGATCGGCCTCTACATCGGTATATATGCTCGCAAATATTCCCCGGGTAAAGTTGCCCCTGACTGGAATAAAATTAATGGGTACTGAAAATTCATTATCCAGTTGGCTCAGTGATTGACGGATTTCAGGGATATGCTGATGGCTAAAAGGTTTGTAAATACTAATGTTGTTGGTGCGCCAGCTAAAATGCAGGGTTTCGCTCCAAGCTTGCCCGGCACCTGTGCTGCCGGTGATGGCATGGACATGAATTTCATCCCGTAGCAATTTTGCCTTGGCCAGAGGGAGCAGGGCTAATTGAATAGCAGTGGCAAAACATCCACAATTTGCAATGTGCCGGGCTGATTTTATTTTTTTCCGGTTGAGTTCAGGCAATCCATAAACAAAATCATGGCTGGGATCTGACAAACGGAAATCCATGCTGAGGTCGATAATCCGCGTCCGTTTATCCAGTTTGTTTATAGCCATGAATTCTTTGGCTTTGCCATGACCAGTGCAAAGAAAAACCACTTCAGGCC
Source organism: Saprospiraceae bacterium (assembly GCA_034439915.1). Lineage (GTDB taxonomy): Bacteria > Bacteroidota > Bacteroidia > Chitinophagales > Saprospiraceae > JADJLQ01. Next base: position 1,875 of record JAWXBI010000026.1, read on the forward strand.
GACCTTCAAGCTGATGCACAAAATTCAAATCGGTTTCTCCTAACAAATCAGTATGCGTGGAAGATACAGGTTTTCCGGCCTGACTTTCACTCACAATACACGACAATTCCACGAAGGGATGATTCAATAATAAACGAATCAATTCTCCTCCGGTATATCCTGCCCCACCGACAACGGCTACTGGTACCATATCTGACGGTAAAATTACGGAAATATAAATTGAAGGGATTTAGGTCTACTTCATTCATTGATCAGATACCCGGTGTATCTTATTCGCGATCGACATGATCTTGGTAAATCCCCTGGCATCATCCCCTGACCAGGCATTGTTCATTTCTCCATACTGCCCCATCTTGCTGCTCATCATATCGTGGGGGCTTTCGATACCGTGGAGTTCAAATCTATAGGGAAACAACTGGATAAAAACAGTGCCACTCACCCTTTCCTGGGTATGCTCGAGGAAGGTTTCTATATCACGCATGACGGGATCCAGGTACTGGCCCTCATGCAGCATCATGCCATACCAGTTACTCAATTGGTCTTTCCAGTAAGCCTGCCATTTGCCCAGGGTATGTTTTTCCAATAAATGGTGGGCTTTGATGATCAATAAAGGAGCGGCAGCTTCGAACCCCACCCGGCCTTTGATACCAATGATCGTATCACCGACGTGAATATCTCTGCCTATACCGTAAGGAGCTGCTATGGCTGCCAATGCCTGGATCGCCTCCACCGAACTGTTAAAATTCTGATCGCCGATACCCTTTAATTCACCCTGGACAAACTGAAGGCTGATCATCCGTGGTTCTGACGCAGTAACCTGGGTTGGAAAGGCAGATTCAGGCAGGTATTGATCGGAAGTCAGGGTTTCTTTGCCTCCCACACTGGTCCCCCACAACCCTTTATTGATAGAGTATTGTGCTTTTTCCCAGGATTGGTCTACGCCGAGTTTAACCAGATAATCCACTTCTTCCTGCCTGGACAATTTAAGATCCCGGATGGGAGTGATCACCTCCAGGCCCGAACCCAGGATATTAAAAATAAGATCGAATCGGATCTGATCATTGCCTGCCCCTGTACTGCCATGAGCGATATATTTTGCACCTTGTTTTTGGGCAAATTCGATGATGGCCAGCGCCTGAAATACCCGTTCGGCACTCACCGACAAAGGATAAGTATTGTTGCGCAATACATTTCCATAAATCAGAAAACGCAGACATCGGGTATAAAAATCCTCCGTGGCATTCAGGACGGTAAAGGAAGCGGCGCCCAGAAATACCGCGCGGTCACCGATCCGTTTTAATTCTTCATCTGAAAATCCACCGGTGTTGACAATAGCCGCATGGACTTCCAGGTTTTTTTCCAGTTGAAGGTATTTGATACAAAACGAAGTGTCCAGTCCCCCGCTGTAGGCGAGGATTACTTTCTCAAATGGATCCATTATTCTGGGCTAAATCGTTGATGATCATTCTGGACAAATCATAGGGCATTTCTTCCATTTTGGAAGGTGCCAGCATACCGGTACAAAGGCACATCTTGCGCTCGTTGCGTTGAAGGATATCGTAATTGGGGCAACTGCTACATCCTTTCCAAAAGGCATCGTCCGGGGTCAGTTCAGAAAACGTGACGGGTTTATATCCCAGTTCGGTATTGATCTTCATTACCGCAAGGCTGGTCGTGATCCCGAATACTTTGGCATAGGGATATTTGTCGCGAGCGAGGTTAAATGCTTTGATCTTGATTTCACGGCCCAGACCAGCTTTGCGCATGTCGGGAGCGACGATCAGCCCTGAATTGGCCACATATTGACCATGGCTCCAGGTTTCGATATAACAAAAGCCAGCCAGTTTGTCGCCTTGCACCGCTATGACTGCATCGCCATTGTTCAATTTTTTAATAATATATTCAGGGGACCTTTTGGCTATCCCTGTTTTTCTGGCTTTGGCGGATTCCTCAATCAACAGACAAATCTGATCGGCAAAATGGGCGTGTTCAGGACCAGCAACCACGACGGTGACTGGTTCTTCGGCGGGGGTGAGTTTTTCTAAGGTTTGATTTTCCTGGTTCATTTTTATTTTATAGCAATGGAAAGATTAACGTAAAATTTGTGCAAATAAATCCAACAGAAGAATTTTTTTATCAAAGAGAATGATAAATATCCGTTAGAATAATCAACGGATAGGTTGAAATGACCTGGGGGAGAGCAAATCCTGGCTAATAAAGGATTCGATATGAGAAAGTACCTGAGGTATCACGATACAAAGGTAGAGATTGTCCAACGAATGGATGAAAAAATTATTTTAATATTTTTCTCCGGTTGATTAAACGCCAGAGCTTAATTTTAGTCCAAAGAACAACATTTAAAATTCAATTTATGCGTACTACATTAATCACTTTGTTTGCAGTGGCCGTTTTCGCAACGACTGCTTTTACACCCATCAATGAATGGAAAATCATCGGCGAACGAGCTGTCAAATTTTCTTCGGACCGCGATGTCATCAACGTAGGCGGCAATGACTGGTATACCAAACTTAAGATAAAAGTAGTCGATGCCCCCCTCCACATCAGCAATTTTGATGTCATATTTGAAAATGGCGAACGTTTTGATGTAGCTATCCGGGAAGATATCCGTAAAGGTGGCGAAAGCCGTATCATTGATCTGCCCGGTAAAGAAAGGAGAATTGACCGGATTGAATTCAGATACCGTACGACAGGCAAACTAAGAGGTGGAACAGCAAATGTGATTGTTTTTGGCAGAAGGTAAGTTTGAGGAGAGCGGAGAGCGAAGATCACTTTAGGACTTTCCGACTCCTCCTACAAAAACAAATCCGGCATCAAAGGTGAAGCGGGATCCACTGCATAACCACTAAAATCAAAAATCCCGGCTTCGTTTAAGATATCTTCATCAATACAAAACCTTCCAGAACAAGTCGCGGCAGTGTGCTGGAAGATATAATAAGCAGCTTCTGCCACGATTTCCGGTTTGCGGGACATCCGCATCATCTGGTCACCACCGAGAATGTTTTGTACTGCTGCAGTTGCAATGGTTGTTTTTGGCCAAAGGGCATTGACAGCAATTTTGTTTTTAAATTCTTCAGCCCAGCCGAGGACACACATACTCATATTGTATTTACTCAGGGTATAAGCCAGGTGCTGCCCAAACCACCTGGGATCCATATTAATCGGTGGAGATAAAACCAGGATATGTGGATGAGTAGACTTTTTTAAATGGGGCAAGGCATATTTCGTCACCATAAAACTACCCCGCACATTGATTTGGTGCATCAGGTCATATCGCTTCATTTCTGTATTAGGGGTATCCGTTAATTGAATGGCGCTGGCATTATGAATGAGTAGGTCAATACCCCCAAACGTTTCTACCGTTTTGGCAATAGCTCCAGCCACCTGGTCTTCAAAACGGATATCCACTTGCAAAGGCAATGCTTTGCCCCCCGCTGCTTCAATTTC
>JAWXBI010000027.1:0-13530 GCA_034439915.1 Saprospiraceae bacterium
ACTGTGATCGCTGGTTTCCCACTTCAAACCCTGATACGTGACCTCGCCGGATCGTTTTGTCCAATCGGATGCCAGCAATACATAACGATTGTTGATGTTAGGGTTGGGTCCGAACATTAAAAAATTATCTGCTTTATTTCCGACCTCAAAACTGACAGCGAGGCGGTTTTCTTTTGGGGTGAATAATAAAACGCCTGGTGTCCCTTTTTTAAACCTAACAACCTCGTATCGGCTGCCGTCGATTATTTTGATCTGGCCATCTGTGATCTCGGCTTTGCCCTGACTGGTCTTCCTGCGCAGGACAATATCATCACTTAAATAAAACTGGACTCGTTTGAGATCGGACTCCTGCCAATCGTACTTTTCATGCAGGCGTTGGGTATAGGGACTAAGGGAGGGCGCACAGGAAGTAAATAAAACACTAAAAGTAAATAGGCAGTACAATAGTTTCATAACGTTTAATAAGTTTGATGCTCTACAAAATAGACTGTCTGGATCGGAATTAGTACATCTTTTAATACTTTTTAACGCATGGATTAACCTTAATTTAAGTTTAAGACCCAAATTTTACGGATAACGACCTATTGATGCTCACAGTCGTCTTTTGTCTTTAAAAAATGATTTTAGCAGCAGGCTGCTTTCCTCCTCCATCAGCCCATATTCCAGAACGGTTTTGGGATGTAAAATTTTACGACTGAATTTCATAAATCCATTTTTATCATCAGCTGCGCCATATACCACTCTCCCCAGTTGTGCCCATTTCATGGCCCCCGCGCACATAACGCAGGGTTCCAGCGTAACATAAAGAGTACAGCCTTCCAGGTACTTTGCGCTGAGGTATTCAAAACCTGCACTTAATGCAATCATTTCGGCATGAGCCGTGCTGTCATACAATTGTTCTGTCCTGTTGTGGCCTCTGCCAATAACTCGCTGATCACAAACCAATACGGCTCCAATGGGCACTTCATCGGCTTCATAGGCCATCTTAGCCTGTTCCAGTGCTTTTTCCATAAAATATTGATCCGTCATGGCAAATGAAAGGCTAAATTAATCAGTCTATTTCGACAATCCGCAGCCCTTTTAGGTTCGAGGGCACTTTGGTGGATATCAAATTCATGATACTGTTTTTCATTTGTTTCATGAGTTTTGTTTTGGGATTGTTTTGATGGTAAACTATGCTGATCTCCCTTACCGGTTGTGGAGCATTAAATGGCCTGATATGTGACCTTTGGGCCCTGCTTAGACCTAAGGTAGTGAGCTTAGGAATAATCGTTATGCCTCCGCAATGATCTACCAGGTTTATTAGCGTTTCAATACTGCCGGCCCGGTAATGAAATTGAATCTTGTTGGTATGGTCTTCCTGCAATTGACAAATATTGATCAATTGATTTCGCATACAATGACCCTCCTCCAGCAACCAAAGGTGTTCAGGATTGATGTGTTCAGGTAAGACATATTTTTTATTTGGCAGGTGTTCAGAAGAAGCAGCATAGACCAAAAACTCTTCGTAGAATAATTTTTCCTCCAGGATACCCGGTTCGTTTAATGGGGTAGCACATAGGCCAACATCGAGATCACCTTTTTTGAGTTGTTCAATGATATCATCCGTGATCAGGTCTTTGATGTCGACCCGGAGTAAAGGGAACTGGGCACAAAGAGGTTTGATAAATAAAGGCAAGAGGTAAGGGGCCAGGGTGGGGATTATACCTATTTTGACTTCCCCGAAAACATCTCCCCTGATTTCTGCCGCTTTGGATTGTAAGAGTTTGGTCTCCACCAGTATGCGTTGGGTTTGATCGATTAAAACCTGGCCATGTGGGGTTACCGATATGGGCAATTTGCTCCGGTCAAAAAGCAATACGCCCAATTCATGCTCCAGTTTTTTAATCATCATACTTAAGGTGGCCTGGGTGACAAAACAGGCGGCTGCGGCTTTGCTAAAACTTTTTTCTCTGGCGAGGGCTATCGCATATTCCAATTGCTGAAGATTCATAGATATCAATAATAACTATACTAATATAGAAAGTATTGATTTGATTTATATTGCGTAAAACGTTAATTTTAGGGTTTTAATCCAAATTCAAATCCAAATCCAAATTATGTCTGAAAAAAATAAAGGCAGGAAACTCACTACTGCCTCGGGTAAACCCTATACGGAAAATGAAAATACCATGAGTGTAGGTGCAAGAGGCCCTTTGCTTCTTCAGGATTTTATCCTTCATGAAAAAATGGCCCACTTCAACAGGGAACGTATCCCGGAGCGTGTAGTGCATGCCAAGGGTACGGGAGCCTTCGGGACTTTTACAGTGACCCACGATGTCAGCCAATTTACCCGGGCTAAAATGTTTAATCAGATAGGGAAACAAACCAAACTGTTTATACGGTTTAGCACAGTAGGTGGAGAGAAGGGCTCAGCGGATACCGAAAGGGATCCCAGAGGTTTTGCTTTAAAATTTTATACAGAAGACGGCAATTGGGATCTGGTCGGAAACAACACCCCGGTATTTTTTATCAAAGACCCTAAAAAATTCGGTGATTTTATCCATACCCAAAAAAGGGATCCTCGCACCAATTGTAAAAGCCCTACCATGATGTGGGATTTTTGGAGTTTAAATCCAGAGTCTCTGCACCAGGTCATGATCCTCATGAGTGATCGCGGCACCCCGCATGGATATCGAGCCATGCATGGTTTCGGCAGCCACACCTATAGCCTGATCAATGGCCAGAATGAAAAAGTATGGGTCAAGTTCCATTTCAAAACCCAAACCGGTATAAAAAACTTTACCAATGATGAGGCTGGAGAAATGAAGGGCAAGGACCCTGATTTTGCGCAGCGCGATCTGGTGGAAGCTATCGATCGAAAAGAGTTTCCGAAATGGGTCCTGAAAATCCAGGTGATGACTGTTGCCCAGGCAATGGAATTTCCTTTCAACCCCTTTGACCTCACCAAAGTTTGGCCTCACGGGGATTTTCCGTTGCATGAAGTAGGGGTTATGGAGTTGAATCAAATACCGAAAAATTATTTTGCGGACGTTGAACAATCGGCCTTTGCACCGGCCCACGTGGTGGATGGGATCGGGTATTCGCCGGATAAAATGTTACAGGGGCGTTTGTTGTCCTATCCGGATGCACATCGATACAGATTGGGAGTAAACTACGAACAAATCCCGGTCAATAAATGCCCGTATATGGTTGCCAATTATGAAAGAGACGGCAAGATGCGGGTAGATGACAATGGGAACAGCGACCCGAATTATTTCCCAAATAGTTTTGATGACATTTACTCCGACCCCCAATACAATGAATTACCGATGGAAATGGACAGTACGTTGGCGGATTGGTTTGACCGCAATGGGGCGGGTGACGATGACCATTATACCCAACCGGGATTATTATTTTCCAAGGCCATGAACGATTATGATCGGCATAATCTGGTATCTAATATTGTCGGTGCCATGAGTGGAATCACCGGACCCAAAAAAGATTTAATTATCAACAGGCAATTATGTCATTTTTTCCGGGCAAATGTTAATTTAGGAACTGCCGTTGCCAAAGGATTGGGTGTCGATGTCGAAGCAGTAATGGCTTCCATGAAACACGAACCGGCATTGAACTGATCTGCCGACGACTCGCTAAATCTGAAAAGACTCGCTCTGTTATAAAAAAGGCTCTTCAGTATGCTGAAGAGCCTTTAATTAATATAATATAGACCAATCTAAATATTTCAGTTCTGATTTTCTTCTTTAATAATTTCACGAACTTCTTCAACGGTTTTTACATTTTCCTCTATGGCTTTTTTGACCGCTTCGTGTACCTCGCCCAATGGTTTTTCTACCTGATTATCGAGTTCGGGACAGATCAAACCGTTTTTGGTCATAGTCCACAATTTTCCGGACATGTTCCATGGATAGTCTTTGGTTTCATCTTTACGACCATCGACCGGATATACCTGTTCTCCTATTTTTACGCTTTTACCTACGGGAACGGAGACAAAAATGGATACATGTTGATTCCGCATTTTTTCGTTTTGCTCCAGTTCAAAATAATTGTTTACAAATAAGGTATTGCCGTCGATACGGGTTACATCATGAATGGTCTGGGCCCTTGACCTGGCCTCACGGCTGTTACTGCCTGAGGCAATATTGCTTTGAGTAATATGGAACTGGTTGTCTTCAGATTCCTGGATATGCACCGGTATCTTTGGCAATACGATGCGGCGGTCTTCAATCCAGGCTTCTCCAAATAAGGTAAAGATGTCTGATCTTTCTTTTTTATCTCCCAATTCAATATTGAGAATATCCGATTTGAGCTCACCCTCAAAAATGCTTTGGGTTATTTCTTCATCATTGCTGAATTGACGGGCTGTATTGATTCCAAATAAGGCTCCACCCATCAAGTTCAATACCCATAATCCACCAAGGCCAGCTGCGAGGGATCTGGGCAGTCGGGTTCCGTTATACATACGGGCAAACAAAAAGATCACAAAAACAAGGGGGATGATACCCAGAAAAAACAGATTCATCATGGCCAATGCGGACATTGGTCGAATCCCGGGGATAAAATAAGGGGCGTACGGCCAGAGGACGGACCATCCGAAAATCAAACCAACGATGAAAAAACATAAAAATATGATGCTGATGACAGCCGCTATTTTTAAAATTACAGGAACGATATGGTGAAGGATGTTTCCGATAAAATGAAATATACTGTTTAGGATATTGGCCCCTGTTTCCATACCTTTGCCAGCTGTTGACATACTGGCATTCCATTGTTTTTTAGTTTCCGGGTCGATAGGACCGCTAAACTCATTGGATAAATGTTCGATTTCATCCTGGATTTTTTTGGCAATCGATTGATAATCGATGGGTTCACCTTTCATAGCCAGCCGGTCGGCAGCGGAACTCGCTTTAGGCATAATGATCCCCAGGATAATATAAAGCGGAAGTCCAATGCCTCCTCCGAATATCATCAGGCCAAATATCAACCTCACCCATACCGGGTCCTGGATACCAAAATAAGCTGCTATACCGCTACATACTCCAGATATGATTTTGTCGTCCGGATCTCTGAATAATCTTCGTCCGGAACGGTCTTTTTTAGGACGATCGGGGTCAATAATTTTTTCATCAATCGGGTCGGCACCGAATTCTTCCGGTGTGCCCATGATGGCAATCACTTCTTTTACCTCCCGAAGGTTAACAATCGACTTTGCCTGCATCCTTTCATTCAGGAGCTCTGCCAGCCGGCTTTCTATATCATTGATGATTTCCTCACAACCGGCTGAGGCTTTAAAGTGTTTCCGGAGGCTGCGGATATAGGCATGCAGGTATTCAAAAGCATCTTCATCGACAGTATATGGATGCCCTCCGAGATTTATGGTATGAATTTTATTCATTATTGATTGTTTGTAGTTTGATTAACACTATTTACCAATTCTTTCCAGGATTGATGCAGCTCCTGGTAGAGCTGTTTTCCGTATTCGGTGATCTGATAATATTTTCTGGGTGGTCCTGACCGGGATTCCTGCCAGTTGTACTCCAGATAACCTGCATCCTTTAAGCGGTTGAGCAAAGGATATAATGTACCTTCTACCACGATGAGCTCCGAGGCTTTCAATCTTTTTATTATGTCAGATGGATAGACCGGTTGTTCATGAATGATAGCAAGGATGCAAAGCTCCAAAACCCCTTTGCGGAGCTGGGCTTTACTGTTGGTGATATTGACTGTATTTCCATCCATGGCACAAATATATATGCTAAAACAGATATCTTGCTATACATAGTACTAAAATAAAAATAGATCCTGTTTAAACACATATGATATTGTGTTAAAAAACAGTAGTATAAAAATATAATTAAATGTAATATATAAAAGCTAAATGCTTTTAATCCGGCTTTTGATCAATAAAAACCGTAATCCAATAAGGAAAAAATTGACTTTTGTCGAATAAATGGGAAGGTTGAGGTTGAGCCCCGAAACTTCGGGGGAGGTTGAGGTTGATCAATCGTACTCAATCGATCGTAACTCGATCCGACTACTCGGATCAATCGTCAATCGAATCTACCATTTCAGCTTCTTATAATAATTGATATCGTATTCAAGGCTTTCAAAAGCGGATTTGCCATATTCTTCCTGTTCGATAAAAAAGTACTGCAGACCTGATTTTTTATAGTTTTTCAGCATGCCGGCAATATCAAGACTGCCTTTTCCGAATTCAGTGCTTTTTTTCTCGGTAAGGTTCATATCCTTAAGATGCCAGAGAGGGAAACGCCCTGGAAATTGATTAAAATAATCCAGAGGTCTTTTTCCTGCTGCAATCACCCAACCCAGGTCAAGTTCCATATGCACCAGGTCAGCCTGGGTATTTTTAAGCAAGATATTGTATAGAATCTGGCCATCCACCATGTCGAATTCATATTCGTGATTGTGATAACCAAACTTGATGCCCTTGTTTTTACATTGTTCACCGGCTTTATTAAAGGCATCGGCTACTTCGGTATAATTGCTTACGGTCTGGCCTGAAGTCGGCATGGTAGAACAAATCAAATATTCCTGACCCGCTTCAGCGGCCTGGTCGATTGTTTTAAGCCATTCTTTATCGACATGCACGTGACCGCTGCGCAAGGACATACCCAGATCCATACAGGTCTGTTTCATTTCCTTTGGGCTCAAACCATAATACAAACCTTTTTGGGATCTGGCGCTTTCGATTTGGTTGTATCCCATTTTGGCCAGTTTGGCCAGGGTTCCTTTGGCATCCTGGTTCATTTCAACCCGGACGGAGTAGAACTGGACCCCTATGTTTTTTCGCCGTTTAGGGATGGAAAAGGAATCAACATTCAAAACAGGGAGGGTCACAGCAGCTAAAGCAGTCTGATTTATAAATTTTCTTCGGGATAACATCTGGTAAAGTTTATTCAAATTTAATGGCATAAAACTTATCTTCTTCTATACTTTAGAGATAAATATAGAAAGGGACACATTTATACCGCAATATGCCACATATTTATCCCGGATTACACTATTTCGATCTGGAGCCCGGGTTTTAAGAATTTAAAAAATTGGACAGGCTGAATAAAAGGGGCTGAGGAATTTCCCATTCATTCCTTGAAATCTTAACCACCACTTCGCATAACTTCTGAGCTGGTTACGTTTGATTTTATATAAATTTAGAACCAGGCCGCTGAAGTACCACTTATTTTAAACTGGTTTAGCAGTATGATAAAAATAATGATGGGTATACTTAACGTGGGATCCGGCCTTCTTCTGTTAACACTGATTTCATGCTGGAATAGAAATTCTCCCTCTCCAGAACTGATCAACTCAATCAACCTCAAACAAGGCGATGTGTTTCTATGTGGGCCTTTTGAAACTCAATTGGGCTCCGTGAAATTTGAAACATCCTGTTCGGAGAAAGTAAAAAAGGATTTTAACCTGGCGCTGGCCCTTCTTCATTCCTTTGAATATGACGAAGCGGAGAAAGTATTCGCTAAAATTATTCATGTTGAATCGACCTGTGCGATGGCTTACTGGGGGGTAGCGATGTGCAATTACCATCAATTATGGCCCTCCCAACCCACACCTGCAGAGCTCGGAAAAGGATATAGCGCCATCTCATTGGCGCGGGACATCATTCCAAAATCACCAAAAGAATCAGCGTTTATTGAAGCGATGGCAATCTTTTATAAGGATTGGGATATAAAAAATCACGCCACCAGAACCCAGCTCTTTGAAAAGGCTATGGAAAAAGTGTATCAGTCTTATCCGGAAGATAAAGAGGCAGCTATTTTTTATTCATTAGCATTGGATGGTTCAGCAGACCCCTCGGATAAAACATATTCCAACCAACGCAAAGCCGGTGATATTCTGAATGCTTTATATCCAGGTGAGCCCGATCATCCCGGCATAGTCCATTACATCATACATACTTGTGACTATCCGGGACTGGCCAGCCTTGCCTTGCCGGCAGCCAGAAAATACGCATCGATAGCACCCTCTTCGGCGCATGCCCAACATATGCCCTCCCATATATATACACGCCTGGGATCTTGGGATGAATCCATCGAATCTAATCTTAATTCTATCGCTTCAGCCAGGTGTTATGCCGAAAATGCCGGGATCAGGGGCCACTGGGATGAAGAACTTCATGGAATGGATTACCTGGTATATGCTTATCTCCAGAAAGGGGATAATAAATCTGCACGAGCTCAACAGGATTCACTGCATGCCATGGTTGAAGTATCTCCTCCTAATTTTAAAGTCGCTTATTCATTTGCTGCTATTCCCGCCCGTTATGCACTAGAAAATAAAATGTGGAAGGATGCCGCTCAACTTAGAATACACCCTGCAAATTTTCCCTGGAAAAATTTTCCCTGGCAAAAAGCAATTATTCATTATACCCGTGCTATGGGTTTTGCACATCTTGGACAGCTGGATTCATCCAGCGTTCAAATAAATGAAATGGGCAGGCTGGTCGATTCCCTGGTAGCTCTAAAGGATAGTTATAAGGCTAACCAGGTATTGATCCGGATGGCATCCGCTGAAGCCTGGTGGTTATTTAAATCCGGAAAAAAGATTGAAGGCCTGAGCCGGATGAAACAAGCTTCAGAGATGGAAGATAAAACTGAAAAAAGCCCGGTCACCCCGGGGGAAATATTACCGGCCAGAGAATTGTTGGGTGATATGCTGATGCTGATGCATAAATACACTGCAGCGCTGGAGGCCTATGAAGAGAATCTTAAAAACCATCCCAACCGGTTTAATGGTCTTTTCGGTGCAGGATTAGCAGCAGAAAAGTCCAACAACGGGGAAAAAACAAAGACCTATTATAGTCACCTACTGAAAATCGTTGATTCAACGAGCGCCCGGTCAGAGCTTGAACATGCCAGGTTATTTTTGAGTACTTTCATCAAATCGATATAGGGTTCAGTCAATACTTCTACGACAATTTCCTAAGGAGAACGTAAAACACAAATTAAGGAATGGATTCCAGAATTGATTTTTCGAAGCCACCTCAGCTGCGTAGTAGGATATCTGTGAGGAGTTGAATGAATTACCTGCCACCAGGGCAAAAAAAATTATAATCCAACTTACTTCTGTTATTTTTAAATTATGAAAACACAAATTGCCTTTTTTTGTGCGGTGTCAGTGGCTTTATTTTATTGTTGCAAAGGGTCAACCATAAAGGACAAGGAAACCCCATCGACGCTTCATTCCCATTCAAACCAAGACACTACACCTGGAATAGATGTGGATTATTTGGCCATGGGGCAGCGTATAGTAACCGAAGCTCAAGCGGTACTGGCCAAAAACCTGATGGGGGCTATCGGCGAGGGTGGGTCAGTACATGCCTTGGAATTTTGTAACTCAAAGGCGAGTTTATTAACCGATAGTATGTCCCGGGTATTAAATTCCAGCATTAAACGAGTATCGGACAAACCCAGGAATCCAGGGAACCTGGCCACTGAATTGGAATTGGCCCACATTCTATCCCTCAAAGATCAAATGGGAAAAGGAGAAGCTCCGGCAGGTGAAGTCCATACCATTGATGACAAAATAATCGGGTTATACCCAATAGTTACCAATGCCATGTGTTTGCAATGTCACGGTAAAAAAAATACAGACATTAACACGGCTACCCTTCGAAAAATTCAAAAATTATATCCCGGTGATAAAGCAACAGGATATGAGATCAATGAGCTGCGGGGACTTTGGGTGGTTGAAATGAATAAAAAATGAGGCTCAAATGAACATCAAAGATTTACATACCCCTGAAAAATCAGTTTCGGCAATCCCGATTTTTAAAAACGAGGGGTCACATTCAATTTCCCTAAGGATTTTGAAAGGTGAAATATTGAAGGAACACATTACTAAAGTACCTGCATTGCTCATCTGTTTTGAAGGAAACGCCCTTTTTGAAAATGAGGCGGGATTAAGTGAAACATTATTGCCAGGCGACTATATCCATATTGAACCGTTTCTGAAACATTGGGTTAAGGGAATTGAAGAAAGTCAGCTTTTGCTCCTTAAATAAGAACTTTTTTATTCGATATGACATATCTATGAAAAGCAGTTAAAATCGATAATATGAAATCAGGTTCAATCGCTTCTAAAGCAGAAGAAGTCCTACACCTGGATTACAAAGAAAAAGACACCATCTGGTTGACCCGGCAGGATTCTCTCCGTAAACTGGTGGGTATCCTGGGTGTATTATTGCCCATATTATTGTTTCTTTTTTTATGGTTTGATACAGGTTATTCCAACCCTTTGGAGTCCATCAGCCATTATTATTACACCCGGGTGAGCGGAATTTTTGTCATTACAGTAAGCTTGCTCGCCATTTTTTTATTGGTTTATAAAGGGGAAGAACCCATTGATTTTTACAGTTCTGCCCTGGCGGGTATTTTCGCCTTATTTGTAGTCCTTTTCCCTACCAGTAATATTACCGATATCTGTTTTGACCAGGATAAACCGTATTCGGTGACCGTCCTTCCTGAAAACGCTTTCCGTTATTATTTTCATTATGCGTCGGCGGCCGTGTTTTTACTTTCGCTCGCTTTTATGTCATTGTTTTTATTTACTAAATCAGACAAACTGGCTGCACAACGAACCGATGGAAAAAAGAACCGTAATCGGGTATACAGGACCTGTGGGGTAATTATGGTTCTAGCCTTGATAACCATATTTGCTGGTTTCCTCCATTTGATTAACGATGAGTTTTATACCAGTCATCATTTGACGTTTTGGATGGAATCCATGGCGGTGGAGAGTTTTGGAATTGCATGGCTGACTAAGGCTGAAGTATTTTTTAAAGACTGATGTCCGTTATTCAACTTTTTAAGTTGAAACATGATAATCCTTACAAGAGTCAAGTTATATATAATTCACTTTGCCTTATTTTCCCACAATGACAGCGCAGCGCAAAGACCACAAAGAGCAAAACGAGCGAAGAAAAATCGGCGTGGGGTTGTAACAAGACCATATCATTTCGCAACATATCGGGTCACTATGTTCGTTGCTCTGAGCCGCTATGCCGCTAAGCCGCTGCGCTGTCGTTATGGTATATTTTTTCCTTCATAACTTGACTAACTTTACTCTAGTTAAAACTCGATAGTAGGAGCGTAAAATAAATTCACTTCATACTATAATATTTTAGAGTGATAAGCACTTTTTTTAAATTATGCTCCAAATTGATGACCATGGGAAAATTGATATTTTTAGCGGGATTAGCGGCCTCTTTATTTTTAGGCGTATTGGCTGGGGCACAGGATCTAAACCATAAGTTAAATCATATCCCCTGGTGGAAGAAGAATAACCTCCGCGTCATTCAAACCAATTTACCGGCCTATGAAGCTGCCACCCTGGATCCCGATTCCCTGGTGCAGGACCTGATCACATACTCCGCAAACACACTGATCATCAATGCTGGCGGGATCATGGCTTTTTATCCATCCAAGCTGGATTTTCACTATATCAATCCCTACATGAAATCCGATATGCTGGGCAGGGTAGTGGAAAAATGCCACCAACATCAGATCAAAGTCATCGTCCGTTTTGATTTTAGCCGTCTGGATAAAACTATATACGAAGCCCATCCCGACTGGGTGTATGTCGATAAAAATGGCCAGCACATGATCAATACGGATAAATATGTGACCGGTATCAATGCGCCTTACGTACAACAGAAAGCATTTGATATCATGGCTGAAGTCATGGATCTATATCCTATCGACGGTATATTTCTAAACATGCCGGGCTACCAGGTAAACAATGCCTATGAAGGGAAATATCACGGTATTGATCAGAATGAACACGATAAAAAGAGGTTTTCAGAATACAGTGGTGGCCTGACTTTGCCGGTTGAAGAAAATCGGGCTGATCCGGTCTACCTCAAATACCTGGCGTTTAAAAAGATGACCACCGATGAATGGCAATATAAACTACATCAACTCGTCAAATCTAAGAACCCCAATATCGCAATATGCACATATTCCGCAGAACATGTTGACATCATACGGCATGAATCCCAGACCAACAGCCTGCCCTATTTTCCTTACAATGCTTCAGATAATGTAAACAGTATGATCACCTCGTATCCGGAGCATATCGTCAGCAATGCCAGTATTCAGCAGATCTCTTTTCAAAGCCGGTACAATGCTATTGAACCGGAAGAAATTGAAATCCGGCTATGGGAAAATATTGCCAATGGTTCGGGACTTGACCTTAGCCTGATGGGAGATATGCGGGATTATGAAGATGAACGGAATTATGGGGTGATTAAAAAAGTCTACGGACATCATAAGAGAAATGAAAAATATTATGGTCGATATAAATCTGTTTCAAAGATTGCAGTGGTAGCCCCGGGTTGGTGGCCCAGTGGCCCTACTATGCAAGAGTTCCGGGGAATCCAGCTGATGCTTAAAGAAGCCCATATTCCGTTTGATATTATCGAAGACAGCCAGATCGGGGTGCGGTCGGAAGGTCTGAAAAAATATAAGCTCATTATACTCCCGGATATCTATACATTAAATACTTCTTCCATTCAGGTTCTTGATTCCCTGGCCATGAATGGAGTATCTCTCCTGGCTACCAACTCGAGTCTGAAAGATCAACCCGGATTGTTGACCAAATGGTTTGGGGTAAAATCGGGTCAATTTTTGGCGGATTGCAGTGGCCAATACCTCGGCATTTCAGATTACAAACAATATCCCTCGCTCGCCGGCCAAAAGATGATTTTCTTAAAATTTAATCTCATGGAATATGATATGTCGGGTTGTGATCTTACAGCCCTGCCCTTATTGGCTAAAGGCCGGCCTGGTCCACCGGAGATGATAGGGGGCCATGATCCAACAGGCAATTACGGACTGGGATTAAAAAAGTATGGGAGCAGTTGGAATGCTATTTTGCCCGTCAACCTGGGCAAACTGTATTATTTGCATGGATATGAACAGCATAAAAACATCGTTCTTGATCTTATCCATCAGCTATTGCCATCAGACCGTGATTTGATTCAGACCTCTGCCCATCCGCGAGTGGAGACGATTTTGCAAGAATTTGATTTTAATGAACCAAACACCTATAGTCGACCCTTCAAATCAAGAGGACTAATACTTCACCTGGTCAATCTCACAGGATTTAGTGGTAATACTTATTTTACACCATTGCCCGGCTATCAGATTAAATTCAGTATTCTATCCGCTTTTAAGCCAAGCCGGGTATGGGGTATAAATAAGAATACCCTTGCTTTTATATACAAAAGTGGAAGAGTTGAATTTACTTTGCCCAAATTGGAATCTTATGAAGCAGTGGTGATGGAGAGGTAATGGTGGGTTGAAACTTCAGGCGGAGACGCCTGAAGTAACCGCGGAGACGCCGGTTGTTTTAGGCGTCCTCGCCTAAAACTAACCGCGAGGCGCCGGTTCTTTTAGTCGTCCTCGCCTAAAACTAACCGCGGAGACGCCGGTTCTTTTAGTCGTCCTCGCCTAAAACTAACCGCGAGGCGCCGGTTCTTTTAGTCGTCCTCGCCTAAAA
>JAWXBI010000028.1:0-3043 GCA_034439915.1 Saprospiraceae bacterium
AAATTGCGGTAAATCCACTAAATCGTGAGAATCCCGGTTCAGACAATTCAAATTGCGGTAAATCCACTAAATCGTGAGAATCCCGGTTCAGACAATTCACTCGAAAACCAAAACCTCACTTTCGGCACTTGCCTTGGGTATTTTTATTTTATCTGCCTGCAACCCTTCTAAATGAAAAAGAATCGCCTGGTAAATATTCTTTTCCACTAATGCTTTTGTACTTCCGGTAGCAGCCACCCCAGGGAGATCAGGGGGATAAGCGGAGTAACCCGTTTTGGTTTTTTCATATACAACAAGATATTTTTTCATTTTAATTGGGCTTGCTTTAATATGTTATTTAATGTGCCTTGGGCAAATTCATCACTTAATTTGTGAAAGCTAAAGTTACAATTCCTGGTTTCTTTATATGTTTAAATTGTCTGTGACTGCCTTTTTGTCTTGCCAAATACCAACCATCTTTTTGGATTAATTTGAGAATGTCTCTTGCTTTCATCTTATTACGTCTTAGCCTTTACCCTCTTCGCCCTCTGCATCTCATTCTCCGAAGGAGTAGATTGTTGCTTAAATACTTCAAACCGCGATGGCTCTGCTTTTTGTCTTGGGTATTGATTGTCTTCTGTATTGATATCAGCAGTCTCCAGATATGGATCTAGTATGAATTTTTTTACTTCTTTGGAAGAGCGGAATACTTTGGTGATTTTGTTTTCAGGAAGTTTTTTCCATACTTCGGCAGGATATCGAAAATCTTCTTTGGTGCCGTCGGCATACTGCAGTTGGATGATGACTGGCATGAGCAATCCTCCTTTGCGCTCAAAACTCACTTCATAAAAATTATCACCACTGCCCAATAGTTTTTTCTCGGAGTCGGATAAGCTGTTGTAGAACCTGGTATAATCCTCCTTGGCGATGGCGTCAGGTTCATTGGCATCATAGGTGGAATAAAAATCGCGGATAGTGGTATCCATATCAGAATAATACTTTTGTATCGTCTCCATATTGCGCATTTTAGAAATGTTTTGGGGCGCATTAGCTTGTTGCTCTTTTTTCATCTCGGCTACTTGGGTTGGATCTTTCGGATCTACCTTTACCCATTTGACATCGGTCATGGAAATATCATTAATATCGGTGATGTAAAACCAGCCGTTCCAAAACCAATCCAGGTCTACCCCGGACGCTTCTTCCATCGTACGGAAAAAATCAGCGGGGTAAGGTTGTTTAAATGCCCATCGACGCGCATATTCTTTAAACGCCATATCAAAGAGCTCACGGCCCATGACAGTCTCTCGCAAAATATTGAGGCCGGTAGCTACCTTGGCATAACTGTTGGGTCCCAATTGTTGGATGCTCTCACTATTGGTCATGATCGGTTCCAGAAATTTTTGATCCATTTTCATATAATCGACAATCTGGTTGGCCGGGCCACGACGCGTAGGATAATTGGGTTCCCATTGGACCTCAGTGAGGTATTGAAGGAAGGTGTTGAGTCCTTCATCCATCCAGGTCCATTGCCTTTCATCCGAATTGACAATCATCGGGAAATAATTGTGCCCTACTTCATGGATGATGACACCGATCGTGGCATACTTGGTTTGCCTGGAATAGGTGCCGTCTTTTTCGCAACGGCCACCATTAAAACAAATCATGGGATATTCCATTCCTATTTGAGCCGTATTGATGCTCCAGGCAGCGGGATATGGATAATCAAATGTGTAATTGGAATACCATTTTAAGGTGTGCGCTACCGCTTTGGTGCTGTATTTTTCCCAGAGTGGATTGCCTTCTTTTGGATACATGCTTTGGGCCATGACCACGCGGCCATCGCTTTGTGGCACACCCATAGCATCCCAGATAAATTTGCGCGAAGAGGCAAAGGCAAAGTCACGGACATTTATTGCTTTAAATTTCCAGGTCTTTTTGCTGGTCGCTCTGTTTTTCTCCCGTTCTTCAGCTTCTTTTTGATTGGCTATGATTACCGGTTGTATCCGTTCATTTTTTGCTTTGGCCAAAAAGGCGATTTGTTCTTTAGTCAGGACCTCCGCTGCATTTTGTAATTCACCGGTAGCCGCTACGAGGTGATCCGAAGGTAGTGTAATGGCCACATCGAAATTTCCGAATCCTAAAGTATACTCTCCCTGGCCCAAAAACTGTTTGTTTTGCCAACCTTCAATATCATTGTATACACACATGCGGGGGTGAAACTGGGCAATGGTGTATAGATAGTTTTTGTCTTCTGTAAAATATTCATATCCGGACCGACCGCCGAGCTTCAACCGGTCATTAATGTTGTACCACCATTTAAGCTTAAATGAATAAGACTCGCCAGTCTTTAATGGTCTGGGCAAATCAACGCGCATCATAGTGTAGTTGATTGTTTTTTTGAGGTCTGCTCCGGTCAGGTTGTCTTTGACATATTCCAGTTTAAATCCTCCGTCAAACGTATGTTCGAGTTTTGCAATCTGGGCGGCCGTCATCCTGGCATCTACTTTGGGTGATGCAAGATCGTGGGTCTGACTGTTTTCTGCCATTTGATTTTGATCCAATTGAAGCCAAAGAAAAGTCAGGACATCGGGAGAATTGTTTTTATAGGTGATCACTTCCTGTCCGGATATGGTTTGTTTGTCATCATTGAGCTCGATCTGGATAGCATAGTCGGCTTGTTGTTGCCAGTATTTGTGGCCGGGTGCCCCACTGGCATTGCGATAATCATTGGGGGTGGGCAGTTGCTGATCCAACTGACGGAACGGGTCCTTATAAATGCCGGTCTGAGCGATAAGAGAAAAGGTGAACAAACAGACATAGAGCAGAGCAGTAAATTTCATTTGGTATCGATTTTAGGGGGCAAAAATAGCAGGAAATCGAGGTATGTGCGCCCAAATTTATTTGGGTGATATGTGGCTGGAAGCTGGACCCTCATCGAAATAATCCCGATCGATCGGGATCGATCCACAGGGGTATGTGCGCCCAAATTTATTTGGGTGATATGTGGCTGGAAGCTGGACCCTCATCGAAATAATCCCGATCGATCGGGATCGATGCACAGGGG
>JAWXBI010000029.1:0-22018 GCA_034439915.1 Saprospiraceae bacterium
AAGAATAAATTTATACCCTTTGTCTCGCCAATTACATTGATCGCTTTACTTTTTACGATTGTCATTATGTTTATTTTAAAAGGTGAGTTGATTGTTCAGGTGCCGCCTGATGTCATCAGGATCGCTATACCCTTAGTTATCTACTTTGTCATTATGTTTTTGATTAGTTTCTTTTTGGGTAAAAAAATGGGCGCCGATTATTCTACCAGTACAACCATTGCATTTACCGCTGCCGGTAACAATTTTGAATTGGCGATTGCAGTTGCAATCGGAGTCTTCGGTATCAACAGCGGCCAGGCATTTGCAGGCGTAATTGGCCCTTTGGTGGAGGTGCCTTCACTAATTGCATTGGTTAACGTAGCCCTCTGGATCCAGAAAAAGTATTATAACACTATTCAAACGGTTTAAACAATTTGTCTGATCCATTGCATTGCGAAGTGGAGGGTAATTAGAAGTTTAACTTTAAAAACAATTTCTGCCAGGTAGGGTACCATATTTGGGGCTACCTCCTTCGCTGACGACCTTGATATTAATATGTGAAAGATCTTAATTTCCAAACTAAAGTTTGTGATTTTCAGTCCATTACATACATTTAATAAGGCGTATTTCGGATAATTTGTAAAAATATTTTAGATTACAAGAACATTTTTGGCCTATTAGCCGTTGAATATTTAAGTATAAAGGGTAATCTTTGAGTTTACCAACCCAACTACTGAAAGGGAGTAGTTGGGTTTTTTCTTTTATACCGAAATTGTAGCAAATACCGGTAGAGATAAAACTAAATAAGTATTTTATATGGATGACATTATATAGAGATGTTATACGATATATTATGGGAGAAATCATAAATAATCGAGGTTTATACCTGCAGTATTGTCCAACTTACTTCCATCCATAAAGCACTCCAATGGATCAGTTTCGAGCGGTTTTGATTTAAGGTGTGATATTAATCAACCCGGATGGGGATACCGGTCCACCAAATTTAGCAAAGGATTAAATAAATTAATATTGCACTGGTTATCAATTTATTGTGATTGATTTGTCTAGGTTAAGGCATTTAAATCCTCCAGATGACATACTAATCGGCCATAAATATTCATTTAAGTTATCAGGAGTCAGTATATTTTTTTTTGCAGTCCGGATCCAATCATCCGTAGACCCTGAAACTGGTTCCTTCTGAGCTTTAGCCTTTGCCAATCTCTAACTTTTTTTCACTTTTTAAAGTCCTTTCTCAAATGGAAATCCAGATTATTAACCCAAGCCCAAATCCTAACCCAAATCCATCCACATCACCACCCGCAGAGGCCCCAACTATAATGCCATCACCGCAACCTCCGAATACCAATCCTACCCCGAATACTCCCAACCCAAACCCCACACCCTTAACACCCCAACACCCGCCTCAGGAAACACCACCGGCTACACCCTCACCTCAGCCGACACCGATAGCCCCTACTGCTGAATTTCAGCGAATACAATACGTTGATTTTTAATTTTAGTGCAAATTTTCAATGTACCTGCACAGACTGAAAAACTGTGCAGGCTTGGGTATCTCTATTGAAGGGTATAATGGGTAATCAATGCAACCCGCCGGTACTTAACCAGTTTATCATCCTCCACAAATTCTACCTTGCCGCCATTCATAATCAATTTTTCAATAATATCATCCACGGCATCCTGGATAGGGAATGGGACCTTGTCTGTGTCTAAGGTGAAAATTTCTTCATCTTCCGGCCCTTGTCCGGCTATCCTCCGGTAGTTTTTTTCCACGGCAAGCAAACGTCCGTTTTTTTCAACCACCTGTTTCCAAACCTCCTTTACTCCACAGGCTAATTGTTTTTTGTTTAAGGCTTCTTCCAACTGAGAAATCAATTCTTCTTCCGTCTTTATCCGTATGGCATGTATTGCTCTCCCGATCAATGCAATTAACTCCGCAGGACTCGCTTCCTGGTAATTGCCATGGATATAGTCACCAATAACTTGAGTATGGGAACTTAAAAGTTTATAATGTGCCATGATTTTTTCGCTACCGGTAACCACAACCGGACAAGGGTAGTCTTTTAAAGCAAGGCTAAGCCCTTCATCTGCATTTTTCATGAACAAGTGCATGGCCTTATCCTTTCTGTCTGACTTTTCGTAATAAACACTGACATCATGGAGGGAATCATCCATAAATGCTTCAATGTGGGTTGGTACCCCAACGTTTATTACTGACAATACTCCATGGTCGTAGAGATAATACCGAATCTCATTTCCACTGAGCAACATAAGGATCAACCGATTCAATATACTTTTATTATACAGCAGGTCACGGATTTCAAAGTTTTTATCAATAATCAGTTTTTCTTGAGGTTTAAAATCAAGATAAACTATTTTGTCAAAAACCGGCGAAAGGAAGAGTGCCAGACCTGAGTGTCCGTTCTCGGGTTTAAAGTTGTCCACCATTAGCTGCAGTTTCAGGACCAACGGCTTTACCTGTTCAGGAGTATATTTTTCAGTCAGCGCCTTTTCGATTTCCACGGACTTAGTTTTGAGTTTATAGGCTAATTCCTTGCTATGCCCCAATTTGTTTTCAAAAGGGAAAATAAAGGAAATACTTGGAGCATACTCTTGTTGATCGAGGAAGTCTTTAAGCTCAGGATAATGTTTGCTGGTCATTTTCCAAAACTAAAGGCATAAACCCGCACCGGAGATGATCAAAATCATGGTTGACGATGATGCATAACCAATTAAAAATCGATAAGTCAGTTCAAATACCCCGATGTAACAGCTCATCAAATTTTTCGGCCTGATCAAATTCCAAGACAAACTCTTTAACCATGATGACCAGGTATTTGGATGCATTAAAAATTTCCCGGTTAAAATTGATCAGGGTGGAAAAATCTGCGGCAGTCAGCGTCAGTTCCATGCCGTCCTTATAAAATTGGCTGAGCGCCAAATGGTACTCCGCCTCCAGGTAACGGGTTTGTGCTAACAATTTTTCGAAAACGGCCTCGTCCTGCTCTCCCATTAATATCAGGGCCAGGGTGCCGGAAAGCTTATTGACCTCTTTTTTTGTCTTTTGGTATATACCATATTTGATATCATTGGACGAATTGCGAAGCAGGTCCAGGTCCTGAAAAGAATCTTTAAGTGATTTAACGGCATACATCGCGTCCCGGACAGCTTCCATCAATTGGGAAATACGGGTTTGTTTTTCCGGGTCGTTATTCAGTTTTTGCAGAGATAAAGCGTAATTACGGATATCCCCGTGTAATAATTTAATGTGTGCATACAACCGGACCCTATCTATATCTTTCAGCTTTTTAGGGACTTTCCAGCCTCCGAAATCAGACAGTTCAAATGACTTCCTCGAAAAATACAACGCAATCATCAGGAATCGAAGGGTCTCCTGATCCAGGGCATTATGGGCATATTCACCTTCGTTTACTTTTACCTTATGGATGATATCGGTTTCCTCATCTTCTTTAAAAGCATGGTGGTCCAGCCAATTTCCAAATTTTGACAAGATGGGTAAAAAAAGTAAAATACAAGCCAGGTTGATCAGGGACTGATACATGACTAAAGCAATCAAATTGTCTTCGATGACCATCCCGGACTTGATCAGGTGATATGAAGGTTGGATTAAGGCAAAAGCAAGTACCGTGATAACCCCATTAAAAACAAGATTGGCGAGGGCAACCTTTTTCTTGATCGCAGGCCCACCCACAGCAGCCAGTCCAAGTTTCAACGAAGTACCCACTTCCGACCCGAGTACTATAGCCATTGCGGCAATCAGGGTAATTCCATCTGCATTGAGCGCACTCAGGGTCAGCGCAATAGTTACCGAACTTGATTGGGTCAGCGAGGTAGCCACCAAACCAAAACCAAGAAAGACGATTAAGCGATATTGGCTGAGAAAACTAAAATCATAGGTCTGTAAAGAACCGGCAACACTGGTTTTTATAAACTCAAGCCCAAAGAATAAAAATCCCATTCCAAACAACAACTTGCTCCAATGCATGATCTTATTGGCTCTGGAATAAAATAAAACGATGAACCCAAAAAAACAAATCAGGGGAAGGGATAAGATATCGAGATTGATTTTAAATCCTACGGTAGCAATGATCCAATTACTCACGGTAGATCCCAAATTGTTGCCCAATATAACCGCCAGGGCCTGATGCATTTTTAACACCCCCGTGCCCACAAAAGAAAGTACCAGGAAATTTACAAGGCTGCTGCTTTGCAGGAGGGCAGTCAACAAGGTGCCCCCCAAAATGGCCTTCAAGGGGTGATTGGTTTGTTTTTTGAGGAACAACTTAAAAGCCCTCCCCGTCATGGAACCAATCCCTTCTTCAATATAACGAAACCCTAATAGGAAAAAAACTACACCGGATAAGAGTTGTAATACGATCATGGCGATATGCTCGGAACAATTGCAAAATAAGCAAGTAATGAAATATTTTTTAGTTTACACCCTATCTATCAATTTCGCCGATGTTGGAATTCAATGTAATTTTTAAAGTATGAACGTTTAAAAAGCAGTCCCATCCAACATCCCTATGGATCCATTGGATCTTCAGTCGGTCATTTCATATGAGTTGTTCTGAACCAGGTTGAATTTTGTGCAAGAATGCCATTAGAATCAAAACCAGCCCCAAACTAAGGTAAAAGACCTGCAACCAATCAAAAGTGCGGATAAGCAGATATTGGACCACAATCCACCCACAAATGCATAGTCCTGCAAAAAAGGTTGTCCGGTCTGACCATTTGTAATCAAAGGCCAACGATAAGGCACCCACCAAATTACTACCCCCCACCACCAGGGCCAATACCAGCCCGGGGATCAGGAAATTGTCAAAAAAACTGTGTTCCAGCAGGTTAACAGACATTTGGAAAAAGTGACCATCCGGATAAAAAAACAGGACAATCCCCGATAAAATGGCAGTCACTGCTGTGAAACCCATGAGGATTAAGCCAAGTATTTTAGCATTCATTTCAATCAATTTATTTATCAGTTTCCGCAGTATCAAAGTTCGATCTGGAGTTACCTTAAGCCTATGAAATTTCGCAGACTCCAACCTGATGGGTATCAGTATTTTGATTTTTGAACCAGCAAATGATCAACTGTGGCGGCAGATCCCTATTTTTATGCAACTTCATGGACAACCCTACTGATCAAATATCCTATAAAGATTCATTTTCCAGTAATAACAGGGTCCGGCTAGTCCGCGGAGGTAAGCCCTATTTTGATTTGCTGATAGAGTTGATTGCCCGAGCAAGGAATACCCTCCACCTTCAATATTATATATTTGATGCCGATGAAACCGGAAAACTGATCATACAACACCTGATATCAGCGGCTCACAGAGGAGTGCGTATCTATATCCTGGTCGATGGGTATGCCTCTCAAAAACTACCTAAAGAGACCATCATCCATCTTAAACAAGAGGGGATCCATTTCAGGTTTTTCGAAGCATTGGTAAAAAGCAAATACTTCTATTTTGGACGCCGTCTGCACCATAAAGTTTTTATCATGGATACCCGGGAGGTGATTATCGGTGGGTTGAATATCAGTGACAAGTACAATGACCTTCCCGGTAAACCGGCCTGGTTGGATTTTGCCCTCTGGGTTGAAGGGGAGGTTGCCAAAGAGATCTGCCTATTGTGCTGGAAATCCTGGTTTGCTTTTTATCAGCCTACCGGACATCCGCCGTGTGACCTCAAATGGGTGACCCCACCAATGCCGCCCGATCAATGCAGTGCAGTGAGTATGCGGAGAAACGATTGGGTACGCAGTAAAAATCAGATTGCCAAAACGTATGCGGAAATGTTTAAAACCGCTAAAAAAGAAATCACTGTCCTCAGCAGTTATTTTTTACCCGGCACCAATGTTCGTAAATTGATGACTAAAGCTACTCAACGTGGGGTAAAAATCAGGGTGATAGCCGCAGGCAATTCCGATATCACCATCATTAAATATGCTGAACGCTGGCTCTACGATTGGATGCTGCGAAATAAAATTGAATTATATGAATATCAAAAAAATATACTGCACGGTAAATTAGGTTGCTGCGACCTTGAATGGTTTACGCTGGGTTCCTATAACATCAACGACCTCAGCGCCTATGCCAGCATCGAACTAAACCTGGTAGTCGTCAATCCCGGTTTGACCAAAGAAATAAATCAACTATTGAACACGCTGATTGAGGAAGATTGTGTCCGGATTACTAAGGAAACACTGAAGAACACCAATAATTTATTTATTCAATTCATGCGATGGGCTGCGTACAAGCTCAGCCGGATCGTTTTTTATTTATTTACTTTTTATTTTATTCAGAAAAAATAAGGCGTTCGAATTCAATCGCGGAATATCCGCCGGATGAAGTCTTTAAAAACCTGCCAATTCCAGCTTTTAAATCTTCCTCTTTGCACGACCAGGTTATTCCAGCCTGGTTGATGGAGAAAATAATGAAAAACAAATTTTTCTTTAGGATCTTGCCAGCCAATGATCTGTCCAAAACGGAGATCATTAAACACCAGGGTGTCGCCCCATTTTTCGACCGTATAAAAACCCTGTGAAAACTGTTTTAGTTGGATCAGTTCCTTTTCTTCATCCATATCCTGCAATAATGAATCGTTTCTGGGGAAATATTGAAATTCGGTAGACGGTTGATCTTCAAACACGGAGCGGAAACCTACATGAAAACCCTGATCATTGCCTGCAACAATAAACCAAAGCCAGTTTTGCAAAGGAGCAGGGGTGGTGAAATACTGCGTGTAGGCGATTTTTTTATCCGCCAGGATAGACCTGACCTTAGTGTCGATATAATATTTATTACCCAGGCAATATATTAAATACAAAGCACTCAACCCTAAACCCCATTGCCAGCAAATTTTTACATAACGGCTCCTTTTGGGCAGGTAAATCATAGCTATAATAGCCAGCGCCGGTGGAATGGAAAAAAACGGATCAGCAACATAAATGGAGTTAAAACTCATCCGGTCATGACTAAAGGGTTCCCACCACCCCACTCCATAATTGTTAAATGCATCGATGAAAATATGGGCAAGAATGACGACACCAAAAAACAAACTCCATTTCAGAAAACTGATATTGTGCGGACGATGCCAACGCTCCGCAAAATATGCCATCACCGGAGTAATCATCAGGGCAAATAAAATAGAATGGGTAAATCCACGGTGGGCGATCAAATCACCGGGTGTGTCCAGGAAAAAAGATCCGATAAAATCGATGTCCGGTGCACTCTGCGCGACGGCTCCCCATATCATAGCCTTTCTGCCCAATTTATTACCGGCAAAGGCCTCTCCCATACAAGCCCCTAAGGCCAAATGTGTTAATGAATCCACTTAACGTTTTTCAATTTCTATTTCTAATGATTTACCGACCCAAGTTAAGCTATCTGCCCGTACTCCGGTATGCGGATTCATCGTGTGCATAAAAAATGAACCTATAAACCGGCTTTAGACTTTTTCCTGAGCTGCCAAAACAGGATTTCTACCGTCGCTATATAATTTAATTCCTCCGACAAATCCCTGATTCCAATCAGGACGTCAACTGCCTTTGGTCATTACGTATAGAATTTCCGGATAATATTTTGCAACTCAAAATTAAATCAATAATGACTCTAAACTTTGATAATTATGCAGCCAAGGGTAATGAAATCATCAATCATCTCAGCTTTGAACTGGATTTGCCCAGAGATCAGGCCGGCAGAGTGATGAAGGCGGTGCTTCACGGTATCAGGGATCGGATTTGCCCGGATGAAAATCTTAATTTATTAGCCCAGTTACCCATGTTCTTAAAAGGGGTTTATGTGGATGGTTGGAAGCCTGGTAAATCCAATCGAAGCCAGCCCCATTTGCGTCAGTTTTTGGATGAAATCCGCCTGGCTACCCGGGATGGAGCGCCCAGTGGTTTGGGCAATGATCAACTTGCAAAAATAAGGTTACAGGGGGTATTTAAGGTACTTGGCCATTATATCATCCCCGGAGAATTAAGCGATGCCATTGATGGGCTACCCAATACGATAAAAGAATTCGTTCAAAATGCTTTCGATGAAGCTCATATATATTAAACTGCATAAACTGATGAAGTTCAGGCAGCGGGATGATGAACATCAGGAAGGGGGGCATCCTACCCGCCTATTTTTGTAAGTATAAATCATTTAATTCATCAAAAAAATTAAATATCATGACAACAAAAGCTCTGAGTAGGATGAAAGCCCAGGTTCCTTCTGCATTTGAAAATTTTTTCAAACCATGGAACGAATGGCTGCAGCCCAATGAATGGGTAGAACGTGTATTGACCGTACCCTCGGTAAACATCCAGGAAAACAAGGATGATTTTTCAGTCACGCTTGCTGCTCCCGGATTGAAAAAAGAAGATTTTAAGATTGAAATGGATGGAAATCAATTGACCATCTCCAGTGAAAATGAAGAATCTGCTGAAACTATAGAAGAAAAGTATTCACGCAAAGAATACAATTATTCATGCTTCAGCCGAAGTTTTGCTCTACCCGAAAGTGTAGACTCCAACAAAATAACAGCCAACTATCAAAACGGAATACTCCACCTTCAATTACCGAAAAAGGAGGAGGCAAAAAAAGCTTCAGTAAATAAACAGATTGAAGTTAATTAGGTGAGGCGGCCCCGCCGTTTTTTCAGCGGGGCCTTTTTTTAATATTAAATTTTTTAAGTACTACATAACTGGGACATTCTCCATGAATAAAATCATAGCCAATCGCTATCAACATGAGTATGACATCCTTAAAACCACTATTGATATTGTAGAGGAAGAGAATGTTGCCTTAAAAACTAAATTAGCGTTATTAGTTCAATCCAATAAACTCCTTCCCAGCCGGCTCCTGAAGGCTGAACTGCTTCTTTCGAAATTAGTAAAATTGGATGATACCATCCGAAAATATAAAAAAGAACTTAAACAACATCTGATACAATGCCAACAGAGCTGGGATCATGAAATTCCATCCAAATCTATCTTGCTACAGGAAGAAAAACTGCAAGTCGGTTTAGACCGAATCAAAGAAATGTTTCTTGAAATAAAACTAAACCTGGAAAAATTTGTTGAACTACCCTGATTATCTAAGATTGAAATCTTCCCCTCAGATCTTATTGAACTTTCACATCCACCATTTCAGATCAAACCTCAATTTAAAAGATTTTCGAGTTTGGCAAGGTTTACTATCGTGATTTTGCTGCCCTGAATTTCTATCAGTTTTTCAGATTTAAAATCGCTGAGGGTGCGAATCAACGATTCGGTTGCCGTCCCGGCAATACTCGCGAGGTTTTCACGGGACAGGTCAATGACAAATGGCAGGTTATCGGGTTTTTGAAATGTTTTAGTTACGGAAATCAGCGCTTCAGCTACTTTTTTACGGAGGCTGTTATACGCCATGGAGATCAATTGATTTTCATGATCGAGCACATTCTTGGCCAGCAACCGGGCAAATTTTCTCAGCAAAACAATATCCTTGTTGATCAGGTCCTCAAATTCTTCTTTCGGGATTATAGCCAGGTCCGTGTCTTCCATGGCCTCTGCGGTATCGCGGTATATACTGCCTTCAAATAAAGCGGTATAACCCAGAAAATCCCCTTCATTGTAAAGCCCCACGACCAGATCTTTGGCATCATCGTTAGTCTTGACCACCTTGACCTTACCTTTTATTATGTAATATAGACGGGAAGGCCGGTTGCCCTCCGAATAAATGATTTGCTTTTTTTTATACTTATTGATGTTGCGGTCCTGGATGAGGGCATCAACACCATCATGATGGTTATGGTTCTTCAGCCTCAGGATCTGGTTGAGCCCTTCCAGTCCGGGGGCCAATTCTTCTTTAAGGCTCTCATACTTACGAAGTCTCCTTTCTACGGCATTGAGTAATTCAATCCCGGTGAACGGTTTAGTAATATAGTCATCTGCGCCCTGTTCCATTCCCCTTCTCAAATCGGATCGTTCGGCTTTAGCGGATAAGAAGATAAACGGGATTTGTGGGGCATCCGGGTTTTTCTGTAAAAGATGCAGGACCCCATAACCATCGAGCACCGGCATCATGATATCACAAATTATAAGGTCTGGCTTTTCTGCCAGTGCTTTTTCGACACCGTCTTTGCCATTGACTGCAGTGACTACCGCGTAAGAGGCTAACTCAAGAATCTCCGCAGTGTTTTCACGTATCTCGTCGTGGTCTTCTATTAAGAGTATTTTTTTCATGGCTCATCTCAAATTTAGCTCCGGATTTTAACTTTCCCTAATTATCCGGGAACTTTATAGTCATCCGGGTTCCCTTACTGAGGGCACTTTCACAAGTCATTGACCCACCCATCATTTGAACATACTTTGAAACGATGTGCAGACCAAGTCCGGTACCCTGAATTGTCAATGCATTGGCGCCACGGAAAAACCGTTCAAACAAGTTTTGCTGGTCTGCTTCAGAGATCCCGATTCCTTCATCGCGTATCGTAAGCAGCCACGGATTTTCCAACGTATTGGTATTTACATGAATAGGTTGGTTTTTTTCAGAAAACTTAATGGAGTTGGAAATAAGATTCAATACGATATGCCGCAGCAGCGACGGGTCAAAATTGACCATGGAAGCGCCTTTATGGGCATAAAAGATCTGTTGACCGGCTTTTAAAATAGGTTTGACCTGATTGATCGCCAATTTGATGTGTTCCTCAATATCCGCCTTAGAAATTTTAGCCTCGATTTTACCTTCATCCATCTTGCCCAAACTCAAAAAATCCTCCAGAATATCCGTTAGTGTGTTTACAGAAGCCAGGATCCTTTCCAGGTGTTTTTCACGTTTGGGTTGATCTTCTGTGGTGACATATTGTTGCAATAAATAGGCAGAAGAAGTAATGGTACTGAGCGGGGTCCTGAATTCATGGGAGGCCATGGATACAAATCGTGATTTCAGTTCACCTAATTCCTTCTCTTTGGCCAGGGAAACGGCCAGTTCTGCTTCCGCTTCTTCCGTTTCTTTGATTTGTTTTTGCAATTTTATAATAGCATCTGCCAAAGCTTCTGTGCGCTCCAGTACCTTTTTTTCAAGTTCCGCATTAAGGCGTTTGATATCTGCTTCTATACTCTTTCTTTTCGTAATATCATTGATAAATGAAATGATATAGACTTCCTCTTTGATTTTGTAAGTCCCTAAAGAGACTTCTACCGGAAACTCAGCCCCACTTTTTTTGACCCCAAACAAATCCATTCCCAGGCCCATAGGCCGGTTTTGGGGGTTCTTAAAGTAATCGCTATGATGGTGTTTGTGAGCGTCATGGTACCTCATCGGTATCAGTATTTCAATCTTTTTGCCAAAGATTTCATTTTGTTGAAATCCAAACAGGTTTTCTGCAAATTTATTAACCAGCATGATTTGCATTTTACTGTCCACCAGGATAATACCAATGGATGCATAATCCAGAAAAGTATTCAACCCCTGCTCTACGATTAAATCGATTGT
Organism: Saprospiraceae bacterium; assembly: GCA_034439915.1. Lineage (GTDB taxonomy): Bacteria > Bacteroidota > Bacteroidia > Chitinophagales > Saprospiraceae > JADJLQ01. Next base: position 11,487 of record JAWXBI010000029.1, read on the forward strand.
TTTTTGGCTATCCACGTTGTAAGTATTATCAAGTATCCTTAGATCTGGTAAAAGAATAGCAAAGATAGAGCTATCAACGGTTTTCTTTACGAATGATCCACCAGACCCCGGAAAAAGCCAAAACCATAACTCCGATAGATGACAAAGGCATCAGAATGGCAGCTATCAAAGGACTCATCAGTCCCTGAACAGCAAAATAAATACCGGTCAGATTGTATAGGATCGAATAAATAAACCCCAGCCAGATCAGGTATTTTGCCTGTCTGGCATGGCGCATAAACCGGTCGAGGTAAATCAACTGTTCGGATTGGATCAGCGCGTCGCAAGCCGGCGAAAAAGAAAAATGCCGGTCGACCACCGCTACTCCAATATCGCTCTGTTTCAATGCACCTGCATCATTAAGCCCATCCCCCACCATCATCACCTGATCCCCTTCTGTCTGAGCTTGTCGGATAAAATCCAGTTTTTGCTGGGGCGACTGGCCCATTAGTATTTTCATTTGTCCTGGCACCTGTGGCTGCAGGTAAGGGATCAACTCCGGCCGGTCACCACTAAGCAAGGTAATTTTAAACCCGTTAAGTCGTTTTAATAAATCAATGGCTCCCGCTTTAAGCTCGGCCCTGCTCTCATAAACTGCTTTGAGGTTATTATCGATAAGGATATAGATCAGCGTGTGGGCGCCCGGAATAGCTACCTGACCCGTAAACCCTGAATTTCCAATTTTAATATGATGATCTTCTATCCAACCTTCAATGCCATCCCCCGGCCATTCCTTAAAAGAGTCTGGTACCATCAAATCATTTATTCCGGCCTTTTGTACAATCAACTGGCTGAGCGGATGTGTGGAATGCCTCATCAGGTTCAGTGCCATTATTTTTTCCGGTTCAGTCCAAGCTGCTGACCGGAGGTGAATATTTTCTTCCATGAGTGTTGTCAGCGTGCCGGTTTTATCAAATACGATATGATTAATGGTTGGCATACATTCCAGTACGTTGGCATTTTTGACAAAAAGTTTTTCCTGTGCAAATCGCTGGATCAGGTGGCCATAAGTAAATGAAGAACTCAATAAGAGGGCACACGGGCAGGCAACGATCAAAATAGCGGTCGCGGCGTTCCAGGCCATGGCAGGCTGGGCGTATTGCCAATAAATAAAAGTGATCAGTGCCAGCCCAAGGACCAGAAAAGAAAAATATTTGCCCAACCGGTCAATATATATCGACTGGGACAATTTTTCTTTTTTAAATACTGCATTGTTCCAGAGCTGATTGAAACCGCTTTGATTAAACGTCTTAATGGCCAGCAATTCCATGGAAGCATCATTCACCCGGCCACCGGCATATACCAATTCGCCGGGTTTGACCTGGATCGGTTGGGATTCGCCCGTTATAAAACTGTAATCGATCGAACCGGCTCCCTTACTCAGGTAACCATCCACCGGAACGATTTCAAGGTGCCGGAGATAAATGATTTCTCCTTCTTTAATTTCACTCACCGCTAAGGTTTCTGTTTTTTCGCCTCTTAATACCTGGACTACCATTGGAAAATAAGATCGATAATCTCTGTTAAACTGCAAGGAACGATTGGTTTTGTTTTGCAGGGCCCTTCCAATCAACATAAAAAAAACAATCCCACTCATGCTGTCCAGATAACCCATATCGGTACCGCTCAGAATTTCATAGACACTCCGGAGAAATGTCACCCAAATGGCCAGGGCTACCGGAGCATCTATATTGAGGTATTTCTGCTTTATCCCAGCCAGGGCCTGGCGAAAAAAAACATGGAGCCCAATCCCGAATACCGGCAAACTTAATCCCAGGTTTAGGTATCTGAAAATAGAAACAAGTTGCCCGTCTTCCTCGCGGTTTAACCCAAAATATTCCGGAAAACTAAGCAACATGATGTTGGCAAAACAAAAACCGGCAACCCCAATTTCTATCGCTGTTTTAGATTCCTGGTGTTTAAAAGCCTGTACCTCACCCAATTCAATATGAGGTTCATATCCAACCGACTTTAACAGTTCGGCTACTCCTCTTAGTGTAAGCTGTTTGGGATCGAAAGAAAGATAGGTTCGTTTTTCAGTAAAATTTACCCTGGAAGAAAGTATCCCGGGTGCCGCATCCCTGAGGTGTTCCAGCAGCCAAAGACAGGAACTGCAATGCACCTGAGGCAGATAAAATGAAACCTTGATCAGGTCAGCATTAGAAAACAAAATAAATTTAGAAGCTATGACAGGGTCGTCCAACAACATCAAAGACCCGGATGGACCATTCTTTACCTGTATACCGGGTCTCTCATTGAGGCAATAATAATTATCCAGCTTATTGCGGTGAATGATCAGGTATACCCTGCTGCAGCCTGTACAACAAAACAATTTATCATCTGCCCGCACCGGTTGATCCGTGCAATCCGATCCACAATGGTAACAAGACTCTGCCTGGATAGTTTGTTTCATTTAGCCGGGCACTTTACAGGTTATGATTTTTGACACCTGGTTGATTACCGGATGGTGAGTGTGGGGTAATTCCAGGTTCAGGCCTCGCAGGATAAGCACGACCCCTAAAAGTATGGCTATCAGTTTTGAAGTCCATTGCAAGCCTGATCTGAAGGCTGGTTTGAAAGCTGTGCGGGACAGGTAGGCGGCGATCAGTGCAGGCGCAGTACCCAATCCAAATATCAGCATGAAGAAAAAACCTTTCATCGGATTGGCCAATGCTAGTGATGCACCCGCTGCTGCAAGGATCATCATACAAGGTAAAAGAGCATTGAGTGTACCCAGTCCGATAAAATAATACCATCTGGGATTTGAGTTTAACCGATAAAACCATGCTGAAATTTTATGGTGCATGGCAGAAGGCCAGGCCAGCCATTGGTTTAATAACGGCCACAACACAATACCCAGCATAAAACTGCCGGCCACAAAAGAAAGAATGTACTGGCCCGTTAACCATTTTAATCCCACACCAAATATCCCAATTAACAGGCCCAGTATACCATACATCATTGCTTTAGACAGGAAATAGAACGTCAAATTTATTATTGTTCCGGTTGAACGCTGGTTTTTAAACGGGACCATGAGGATCAACGGTCCGCACATACCCAGGCAATGCAGGCTGCCTCCCAGCCCCAGGATAAATGCAGAAATGATCCATTCTATATTCATAACAAAGTACTTCTATAGTTTAAATTCCTTATAATATTCCTTTTCAGTGGTATGGAAAAATAATTTCACGGTATAGGCACATTGCGGAAGGAGGATAGGAAACATAAGATAAGTGCCGGTAGGATTGGGTGCTAAGGCAATGTACCGGTCTCCTTTTTCAGCAGATGGACAATAAAAATGTACTTGCCCCTCCTTAATCCGGACACTTAGTCTTTCAGGTATTTTTATTTCCAGCGAATCACCAGATCTCCGGAGTGTCAGCTCACGATCTATTTGCGATGCATTTGTTATGGCTGCTTTTTTTTGATCGTATCTAAGTTCCTCGCTGTAATAATCTTTGGTAACCAGGGTCAAATCCTGAACCATAAACCCGGCAAACAAACTGAAAATAAACAGGAGCATTATGGCTCCGCCTAATAAAATTAAATTTCCGCTTTTAAACCAATTTTTCATCCTACTTAGTATTGTCCAATAAAAGTCACTTTTTTAGATTCAATGAATTGCGCACCGGAATAGACATCGAGGTGCACGATTTCTTTTCTTTCCTGTATAGTTTCCCTGGGCCTTCTGATAAAAAACATTTCTTCTATTCCCTGTCCGCTCGCCAGAGAATCAACTGCTTTACCGGCATAAACCAAAACTGTCGCGGAATCCCGGATCACCAGATGATAAGGCCGGGTAAAAGAAGATTTATTGATTATTTTCATCCGGTATAAATTGCCGATGGTTCCATCCTCGTTTTCCTGAAGCAGCTGACCAGGTACCCTTAGGATCGTGGTATCAAATGGAGCCCTGTCCAGCAAGAAAAAGCTCATAAGGCCCAGCAGCCCCACCAACACCACCGAATAGAATTTGATCCGGTAATTCCATTTTGATTTGATGCCGCTTTGAATATTGTTTTCACTGTCATAACGAATCAGGTCCGGTGGCCTGCCGGTCTTGACCATCATCATATTACAGGCATCGATACAGGCTGTACAATTGGTGCATTCCATTTGAGTGCCGTTGCGGATATCAATCCCGGTGGGGCAGACTTTTACACAAAGGTCACAGTCGATGCAGTCTCCGGCCGACGCTTCGCGGTGGCGGCTGACTTTTGCCCGGGGTTCCCCGCGGATATAATCATAGGCTACTACAATAGAATTTTTATCCAGCAACACGCCCTGTAACCGGCCATAAGGGCATACCACCGTACAAACCAATTCCCGGGCAAAAGCAAAAACCAAGTAAAAGACTAATGAAAAAACAAGTATAGCTGAAAACCCAACCCAATGCCGGGATACCGGTTCGGTAATGATATTGGTCAGCGCTTTGACTCCAATGATATAAGATAAAAATACATTGGCAATCAGAAAAGACAATCCAAAAAAAATGAGGTGTTTCAAACCTTTTTTAAAGTACACTGCCCTGGTCCAGGTCTCCCGGTCCTGGATCATTTGTTTGTTGGCCGGTCCCTCAATCCAATATTCAATTTTGCGAAAGACCATTTCCATAAATATCGTTTGCGGGCAAATCCATCCGCAGAAAATACGTCCATAAGCCAGGGTAAAAACGATAATAAACAAAAGGAAAGTCAGCATGGCCAAGCCAAAAAGGATAAAGTCCTGAGGGAGAAAGATTTTTCCAAAAAATATAAACTTGCCTTCGGTGAAATTTAATAAAAATAGTGGCTCGCCATGAAAACTCAGAAATGGCAAGGTTACCAGAATGATCAGATATACCCAGGTCGCAATGGTCCGCCAGCGATAAAGCCTTCCGGTGGGTTGCAATGCATAGATCCATGATCGTTTCCCTGAGCCATCGACGGTTGCTATTTTGTTTTTAAATTCCTGGGTAGTATTGGACAAGGGAAGCCAGATAGGTTAATTGGTTATTGAATCTGTTTAATCGTTAAAACGGCGTCTCCAAACGGTATAGATTGTCCTGGTTTTTTTTCGCTCAATTGATTGGCTATGTCTGAATCGAGTGATATTCCGATGAGCTGTCTGCCGTCATCCAGCAGAATGGGTTTAGTTGAAATACCCATATAAAACAGGACATCCCCGGCATCCACCAGGGCGCCGGCGACGGCATCTGTATTTTCTGATTCGAACAGGTTTTCCAATTTAGTGAGGTCATTTTCCACCGAATTCAACCTGGATTGATAGCTGTGCATCATATCCATTGAATTGTTTTGAAAAGAAGCATCTTCGGGATCGATGACCTCCCCTTCGGTCAGATCCGCTCCTTGCTGAAAACCCTGAATCGTCTTATTGATTTCAGCAATCAACGATTGTTGATAATGCATCAATCGATTTATTATGTTCTTTTTGTCAGTCATCATAAAAATTTTATTTTGTTACTTGCATTGAATCTACGACCATCCCGTCGGATTCTACAAATAACGCACCTTGTTTTTCCCTGGCATTCGGCGGGTTTGAACCGTGAAGTGACTTGACATAAGAGGACAATTGTGCAATTTGAAGCGGTGAAAAATCCGCTGCCCAGCTCTTCATGCCTTTTTCCGGGAACCCATATTTTATGGTTTTGAAAATATCCTTTATACTCCCATTATGTAGCCAATAATCATCCGTCAGGTTGGGGCCCACGACGTTTCCTTCACCACTTACACCATGGCAAACCGCACAATTGGCTTTATAAGTCATTGAGCCTTTGATGATATCCTCCGTTCCCAGCAGAGTGACATTTTTTTCATCCACATTATTGGCCGTGGTAGCCAGAAGTTGGGTCATAGATGCCTCAGCCCGTTGATTTTCAGCTTTCAATTCCGTAAGCTGGCTGGGTATAGACTCACTGACAAACATCCTGTAGAGGTAAACAACCGCAAAAAGTATCGTAAAATAAAAAGCATAGGTCCACCAATTCGGGGTTTTATTATCCAATTCCCGGATCCCATCATAGTTGTGATTTAAATCGAGTTGGATTTCATCTTCAATGGCAACTGTTTTGTTGAGCCGTTGGAATAACGATGGTTTGGCCACCGGAGCTTCAATGGTTGCAGTTTTGGTTTTATAGAGTCCAAGGAACTGAAACATCATCGTTATTAAAAATAATACCAGGGCCAATTCCACCAGGATCACCGCGATCATTAAATAAGTTTCCAGAGGAATAGACTTGGTCAAACTTTTAACCGTAAAAGTTCCTTGTGCTGAGCCCGAGGTTATTATCAGGATGTTGGCTAATAAACCTGTTACCAATTTGTTTGAATGAATTGACGATTTCATTTTAATGGGATATTAGCGCGTTCATCGATCTGGTTTTTATCCAACGAATACATATAAATGACCACACCCACAAACACCGTAACAAATAAAAGGAGCGAAATCAGGGGATAAATACTGACTTCATCTATTGCTTTTAAATAATTTGAAAATTTCATAGTTTAAATTTTAATTATTTTTTTACATCGGTGCCCAGTCGCTGCAGGTAAGCAATCAGGGCAATGATTTCTTTATCCCCACTGGTTTTGATCTGGGCTGCATTTAAAGCCAGTGCAATACTGTCTGCCTGCAAACGCAGGTCCTGGATACAGATTTGATCATATCCTTCAGGATAAGGTACTCCCAGTTTTTGCATAGCCCTGATTTTAGCCGGGGTATTGGCGGTATACAAATCATTTTTAATGAGCCATGGATAAGCCGGCATGATGCTGCCCGGGCTGATTTCCTGGGGATCGCGCATATGGGTAAAATGCCAGCTATCGGGATACTTGCCTCCGATTCGGTGCAGGTCGGGTCCGGTGCGTTTGCTGCCCCATTGAAACGGATGGTCGTATATAAATTCACCTGCCTTACTGTATTCACCGTACCTCATTTCTTCATCCCGAAATGGCCTGATCATCTGGGAATGACAGGTATAACAGCCTTCCCTGACATAGATGTCGCGGCCCAATAATTCAAGCGGGGTATATGGTTTAACCGAACTGATGGTAGGCACATTGGATTCAATTAAAAATGTTGGCACCAATTCCACCAGCCCGCCAATGGCGACGACCACCAGGCTGAGGACCAGCAATTGCACCGGTTTGCGTTCAATAGCGGTATGCCAATGCATTTTTTGAGTCGGCAGGGGTTGAGCGGAAAGCGGCATGGCTTCATCCGGCTCATTGGCCAGGAATCTACCTTGTTTCATGGTTTTATAGAGGTTGTAAACTGCATAAAAAGCCCCTATCCAATACAACAATCCACCTACCCCGCGAACTGCGTACATCGGTACAATATGGGTGACCGTTTCCAGAAACTGATACTGAAGCTGGCCGGATTCTGTAAATTTTTTCCACATCAGCGATTGGGCAAATCCTGCCCAGTACATGGGAATAGCATACAATAAAATACCTACTGTACTGATCAAAAAATGAGCATTCGCCAATTTTCGGGAATACAGGGTTGTATTCCACATTCTCGGAACCAGGTAATACAACATGGCAAAAATCATAAAACCATTAAAACCCAATGCCCCGATATGTACATGCGCTACCGTCCAGTCGGTATAATGGCTGAATGCATTGACATTTTTTAAAGACAACATAGGCCCTTCAATGGTAGCCATACCATAACACGTCAGGGATACCACCAGCATTTTGAGAATAGGGTCTTCCCTTACTTTGTCCCAGGCACCTCTCAGCGTAAATAATCCATTTAACATTCCACCCCAACTGGGCAATATCAGCATGATGCTGAAAACCGTTCCCAGTGCTTGTGCCCATTCCGGTAAAGCGGTATACAATAAATGATGAGGACCTGCCCATATATAAATGAATATCAACGCCCAGAAATGGATGATGCTCCAGCGATAGGAATAAATGGGGCGATCGGCTGCTTTAGGCACAAAATAATACATCAACCCGAGAAAGGGTGTGGTGAGAAAAAACGCCACCGCATTGTGCCCGTACCACCACTGGACCAAGGCATCCTGCACACCGGCATAGAAACTATAACTCTTAATCCATGAAAATGGAATTTGAAACGAGTTGACAATATGCAGCATCGCCACGGTGACCCAGGTGCCTATAAAAAACCAGATCGAAACATATAGATGGCGTTCTCTTCTGCGTAAAATCGTACCAAACATATTAATCCCGAAAACAACCCAGATCAAGGTGATCAGGATATCCAGGGGCCATTCCAATTCAGCATATTCTTTACCTGAAGTATATCCCATTACCAGGGTGATAGCTCCGAAAACGATGATGAACTGCCAACCCCAGAAATGGATTTTGCTCAACAGGTCGCTGAACAACCGGGTTTTCAGTACCCGTTGTAGTATAAAATAGGCCCCGGCAAATACCGCATTGCCTACAAAGGCAAATATGACAGCATTGGTATGCACCGGTCGTAAACGCCCAAAACTGGTATAGGGAATTCCAAAGTTGAGCGCAGGAAATGCAAGTTGAAAAGCAATCAGCACCCCTACCAGCATACCTACGATTCCCCAGAATAAGGTTGCTACTCCAAATTGTTTGACAATCTTATTGTCGTAATAAAATTTTTCCACCGCTTTTTAACTTTTTTTAATGCTTTCTTGATTTTTATCTTGGTCATAGAGAATCCGATGCCCCGGAGAATACGTGTCATCAAACTGACCATCGTGAGCACTCCACCAATAAGCCAATAAGAAAAAAGCGGCCACCGAAAGGCTCGCCATTAAGAGTACAATGATTACTGACATAGTTCGATTAATTCAGATTAATAAATAGTTGTAATACCATATGGATTGGTCAATCAGAATTCGAAGCCACTTTTATATACCGGCTCGAAATCAATCCTGGAGCAGCAAATTTGCGTTCCATTAAATTGTTCATTGCTGAACAAAAGGAAACCAGGACCTGGTTTAGTAGTCGGTTTAGATCCTGGCACATCCTTATGCGTGCCCTGAAGACAAACCTTACTGTTGCGATAAGGCATTCAGGCATTTGGTTAGTGGGCACGAACACGATTATTTCTTTTTTGTTGACTTGCCTTTATAAATCATGACGGCGCAAGGAGCGTGTCGCAATACCGATTCAGCCACACTGCCCATCAGCACTCTGTTTAGGCCCCTTCTCCCATGAGAACCCATGATGATCAAATCTGATTTTTTGATTTTTGCGGCTTCCAATATCCCCTCCACCGGGTCCATTTTGTCGCTGATTTCAAAAGTGGGTTGCAGAAAGGGATGTTCTTTTTGAATCAGGTCAACCTGGGCTTTGATTTTTTTCTGTACTTCTTTTTTGGTTTCATCAAACCAATCGTCCAATACCAGGTTGGACATACCGGTCAGCGTCCAGTCGTAAAAATTGGGACGGGGCAAAACATAAATGAGATGAAAAGCTGATCCGTATTTTTCTGCCAGTTGAATGGCTATTTCAAGGGTCTCCTCGGAGAGATCGGAGAAGTCCACCGGGCATAACACTTTTTTAATCCGTTTCATACTTTGAATTTTACTCGTAACTCAATGATTACAGCACAAAACTGACTATTATTTAATGGCCTAGTTATGATGAGAAAAAGTATGAAAACTGATTTTGGTCAGGTTACGGGAGGTAGGTATGAGGTATGGGTAGAGAGGTTAAAAGGTTAAAGCTATGATCTCTTGACCTTTAACCCTTGACCTTTAACCTTTAACCTTTAACCCCTGACCTCTTTTTTATAGATCATCACCGCGCAAGGGGCGTGGCGTAGCACCGCCTCGGCCACACTGCCCATAAGGATGCGGGTCAGGCCTTTTCGGCCGTGTGAACCCATGATGATCAGGTCTGATTTATGGGTAGCGGCTGCCTCCATGATGCCATCTGCCGGGTCCATCATTTCACTCAATTCGGAAGTGATGGTGACCCCGGGGTGGTCCTTTTTGATCAATTCAACCAGAACATTAATTTTGATATTTACTTCTTTTTTGGTTTCCTCATACCAATTGTCGAGGACGGTCGCAGACATACCGCTCAGGCTCCAATCGTAAAGCTTTGGCCTGGACAACACATATATAATATGAAATATGGCCTCATATTTTTCTGCCAGTTGAAGGGCAATCTCGATGGTTTCATCAGAGAGGTCGGAAAAATCAACCGGGCAAAGGATCTTTTTGATTTGTTTCATACATCATTAAATTGAGGCGGCAGTACTATTAAAGCTGTACACAAGATAAGGATTTATCTATTACATGGACTACCAATGGGTTATGAAGAATGTTTATCTATTGCATTTTGATTCCCTTTTTGGCAGGACCTCGTAAAATAACCCTGGTTTCTGCGCAATTAGTATATATTTGCAGCGCTTTTCAATGAGTGGCTGAAATTCATTGACGCTAATAAGCACTCGGGAAGTAGTTCAGCCCGGTAGAATGCCTGCTTTGGGAGCAGGAGGCCGCAGGTTCGAATCCTGTCTTCCCGACTGAT
>JAWXBI010000030.1:0-4035 GCA_034439915.1 Saprospiraceae bacterium
GCGGATAGCTGTACAAATCACTGAATCGTTCGGGAGCAGTTGGACCGCAAGTATTGTTTGGGAGCAGTTGGGCTACGACCAACCGATGAGCAGATGAGTATTGTTTGGGAGCAGTTGGACTGCGACCACCGATGCGAAGATGAGTATTGTTTGGGAGCAGTTGGACTGCGACCACCGATGCGCAGATGAATATTGTTTGCGGAGTAGTTGGACTGCGACCACCGATGCGCAGATGAGTTTTGTTTGGGAGCAGATGGACTGCGACCATCCGATGCGCAGTTGACTTACATAAATAACAGAAAAAAGTATTCACCAAAATCCATGAAACCTGAGATTGGTATTACCGATAAAAACCTCAAGAGCACAGTGACTACTCTGGCTGCCTTGTTGGCGGATGAAATGATTTTATACATCAAAACCAGAAAATTTCATTGGAATGTATCGGGTGAGCGTTTTATGGAATTACACAAACTTTTTGAATCACAATATAAAGAGTTGGAGTTGTCCATTGATGAATTGGCTGAACGGATTGGCAAGCTCGGTCAAAAAACTATTGGCACCATAGAAGAATTTTCAAAACTAACCGCACTTAAAGAACACCCCGGGGTGAATGGTTCGGCGGATGAAATGATCAAAGAATTACTTTCTGATCACCAGGCAGTGATTGTGGAATTGCGCAAAGGAGTTGACCAATGTGCAGATAAAACTAAAGATGCCGGGACCGCCGACCTGTTAACCAAATTGATGGAACAGCATGAAACTATGGCCTGGGTTTTGAGGCGATACTTGAATTAGCTGGACCCGGACTGGCAGGTATTATTCAAGCCCTTTAAAAATTCCTTTTTGCCTATGAATTCCAACCCATTTACTGAAATCCGATGGATGGTAGACCGGATCCATTCAGAAATTGGTTTTAAAGTTAAACACTTAATGATTGCCTCCGTAAAAGGCAGTTTTCAACAATTTGATGTCACCATCCTGACCTGTGGTACAGATTTCTCTAACGTAAATATTGAGATTATCATTCAATCCGATTCTATTATGACCGGGGACCGGGAAAGGGATGAGCACCTGATGAGTGCGGATTTCCTGGATGTGTCCAATCACAGCAAGATCCGGTTTAAATCCACTAAGACTACCCGACTCAAAACAAAAGATGAGATGGTCGTGAGCGGTGATTTAACTATGCTGGGAATTACCAGGCCGGTAGATATGAAGGTCCAGTTAGGGGGTATACTGCTTGATCCCTGGGGCAATGAAAAGGCCGGTTTTCAGGTTACCGGGATAATCAACCGGTATGACTGGGGGTTGACCTGGAATAAAGTCTTGAAATCGGGTGGGTTCTTAATTGGTAAATCCATTATAATTACCTGCGATTTTGAGCTGATCAACGCTACCCGGAGGGCCAGGGTGAGGGAAGAGGAATACCTGATGTGGCCGAATTGAAAGGGCACTTCATTTTAATTCGAATATTTTAAAAAAAAAGATGGCAATGCTTATTGGTTTCCGCTAACTTTATAAGGCATATACAAAATGAGCGAATGATGTAATACTTAACTCAGATTGTGTAAGGTTGAAGCTGGATTTTCTTCTCATCTTTGATCTGTAAATTAAATGGTTCATTAAAAAAATAAATATTATGAGTTCTGGAAAAGTATTATTAGGACTGCTGGCAGGAATCGCTGTCGGGGCTACTTTAGGGATTCTTTTTGCACCGGAAAAAGGGTCTTCTACCCGTATAAAACTTTCAAAAAAAAGTGTAGCATACGCTGAGGAATTGGAAGAAAAATTTAATGACTTTATCGAAAGTCTCACGGAAAAATTTGAATCCACAAAAGAAGACCTCTTGCATAAGGCAGAAAAAGGATTTCATAAAGCCGAAGGATGGGTAGAAAATGCAGAGGAGATGGTAAAAAAAACAAAATAGCTCAGGTTTAATCAGAGGAATGACCAGAGCGTCAGACCTGATACCTGATTTTTTTTGTATTTAATCCATCCCTGGCACCAACAACCACATATACATGGAAACAGCTACCGATATCATTGAATCCATACTCGAAAAAGCGGAAGAATACGGCAAAACCAACCTTAAGCTCACCAAGCTTATTGCCCTCGATTCCGTATCCAATGTTCTTTCTTCGCTCATCACACAGATCAGTGTCGTCCTGGTATTTGCAATGTTTATTTTTGTAGTGAGCATTGGAGCCTCCCTTGCCATTGGAGATATGCTGGGCAAAATGCAATATGGTTTTTTTATAGTGGCCGGTTTTTACCTTATTGTTGGGGTCGTTTTTCATTTTTTACTTCACAATTGGATTAAAAAACAGATATCCCAATTACTCCTTAAACAAGTCGATTGACCATGGATAAAAAAGAAACGGAAGACGAGATCAAAGCGCTCATTACCGAATTAAGAATCAAGAAAAAAGCCGAAGGTGCTTTGCTCAAAGCCCAGGTTCAACAAGCTTTTGAACGGGTCAAACCCATTAACCTCATTAAGTCGACCTTCAAGGATGCATCTAAATCTAAAGAAGTCAGCGGCAGTATTACAAACGCAGCCCTGGTATTCGTCACCAGTTATCTTTCCAAAAGAATATTTATGCGGCTGGCCGGAAGTCCATTAAAAAAACTCACCGGTGCAGTACTGTTGTTTGGGATCACCCAGGTCATCGCCAGAAACCCGGAAAAAGTAAAAGCAATTGGCAGAGTTTTATTTAACGCCATCAAAGGTAAATCCCGAAAGCAGTTACCCTGAAAGGAGTCGGCAACCACATGGAACACCTGGTAATCCCTGATTAATTAATGACGAGTTCGATCAAGCTTCCATATTACGCCAAAATTTCAATAATCCTGGTTGGCTTTTATGTGCTGATAAGCATGTTGTCTATCGTACAGGATATTATCCTCCCCATCATTTATGCCATATTATTGGCTATTCTGGTCAGTCCCCTGGTCAATCTGCTGACCAAGACAGGTGTAAACCGAACGGTCTCCATTTTAGTGGTCTTATTGTTTTCGTTTACTTTATTAGTTACTTTGATACTCTGGGTCGGTTCCCAGGCGAGTCTGTTGGGGGAAGCATTCCCTGTCCTTAGTGCTAAGTTTGAAGAACTGTTGAAATCGGTTGTGTCCTGGACCTCGGATACATTTAATATTCGGGCTTCTAAAATCAACCGGTGGGTCACCGATACTAAAAACGACCTATTTGCTAATACCGGAACTGCGATTGGCATGACCTTGTCCACCGTTGGAGGTGTCCTGGCTACTGTTTTTCTTACTCCCGTTTATATTTTTATGTTGTTGTATTACAAACCGCACTTGGTTCAATTTGTACATAACTTATTTCGGGGCAACCAGGAGGATAATGTAACAGAAGTGCTCACGGAAACCAAATCTATTGTTCAAAGTTACCTGCTGGGGTTATTGGCAGAAATGGCTATCGTCGCCGCCCTCAACTCCATCGGGTTGTTAATTCTAGGCATTGAATACGCCATTTTATTAGGTATTGGTGGAGCTATCCTCAATGTAATCCCTTATTTGGGAGGATTGATTGCCATCGGAATATTTATGATTATTGCTTTAGTAACCAAGACGCCGGTATATGCACTTTATGTTTTTATACTTTATGCTGTTATTCAGTTTATTGATAACAATCTGATAGTCCCCAGAATTGTGGGCTCCAAGGTAAAGCTCAATGCCCTGGTCTGTTTAATCGCAGTGATTGCAGGAGGAGCGCTGTGGGGTATCCCCGGCATGTTTTTATCTATTCCCTTAATGGCAATTATAAAGCTCATTCTTGATCGCACCCCTGAATTAAAACCCTGGGGATTTATGTTGGGGGATAGTATAGAGCCCTTATTGAAACTCAAGAAAAAGAAAGCGGCTTGAAAAGCCTTTATTGATGGTAAGGGTAAGTTTCGGATTTTGAATAGTGGATAATTAATTCTACTTTGTTAACTTCCATTTTCTGATTCAAAGTAATCATTATCAGGATAGTATCTGTTAATATCGTTCCTGCGTTGATTATGTCTTACC
>JAWXBI010000031.1:0-5812 GCA_034439915.1 Saprospiraceae bacterium
GGTCTGAACATAAATACGGTAAATACGAAGCCGACCGTCACCGGGAAGAAGAGCTGATCGGCTATCTCTCTTCCATTTCATTTGGCCCCGCACATGACCTCATAGATTTTAACTATGCGGACAAGGAAAACATGTTTGATGCGCACAGCTACAATAAAGGGGGTCTGGTACTTCATATGTTGCGCCATTATATCGGTGACGATGCATTCTATGCAGCGCTGAATTATTATCTCAACCGTCACGCCTATCAATCGGTAGAAGTACACGATCTCCGGCTTGCTTTTGAAAGGATCACGGGCGAGGATCTCAACTGGTTTTTTAATCAATGGTATCTCGAGTCCGGACACCCAAATTTGTCTTATTCCCATAACTATGATGAGGCCAACCATCAAGTTCATCTTGAACTTTATCAAACCCAGGAAAAAGAATTCCCCGGTGCATTTCGTCTGCCTCTGGATGTGGACATACATCTTTCCGATGGCAGCATACGGCGACACAGAATCTGGATGGAAGAAAGGGAACAAAGTTTTGATTTGCCTGCTGACACCAGGCCTGCTTTGGTGGTACTCGACCCCAACCGGGTGTTATTAACGGAATGGAATGAACCGGAGTTATCGTCCAGTGAATATAAATTTCAATGGAAGGCCTGCAATAACCTGCAACTCAAACTCAATGCCCTGTCTGCATTGACCGAGGATAAAGATTATCCTGAAATCTGGCGAGAAGCCATTAACCACCCCTATTGGTATATCCGGTTAAGGGCCCTGGATTATCCCCCTTCCTTAAAGCCGGAGGATAGGACGAAGCTAAAAACGCTGGCTACCACAGATGCCCATTCTCATGTAAGGGCTGCAGCCTTGCGAATCTGGTCTGAAAAACAATCCAATCGCAATACCGAACCCAACTCATCACAGGACATCCAAGTCATATTGGAACAAATTTTAGAAAAGGACAGTGCTTATGTTGTGATCGGTGAAGGACTAAAAGCCCTTGCCCGAATCAATCCTACGAAAGCCAATGCCCTGGCCAAAACGCTGCAACACGAAAAAAACCCGATGATCCAGGAGGCGGTAGCCAATGTGATTGCCGGTGACAACAATCCGGCAAACCTTGAATATTTTGAAATTAAATTGACGGAAGATCCATCCCTTGCCGCCTCTTTATTGGATAAATACATCTCCATGCTGGAAAAACAACCTGCGGCCACGGTTTATTCCAAGGCCGGGTTTTTATTTAAACAAGCCAATATCCAGGGCCTGGACAAGACGACTAAGTTTTATTATGTGCGGGGATTATTTGAATTGAAGGAAATAATCCTGACCCAGGCAGTTAATGCTGAAGAAGGCAGTATCAGAAAAGATCTGGAAGAAAAAGTAAAAAACCTGAAAGCCTGGATACAGGAAATTAAAGAGAAAGAAACCGATATGCAACTTAAAGGGATTCTGGGGCAGTTTAACTAATAGTAAGTAGTCGGGGATAATAGTCAGTGGGTAATGGCTAGAAGATTTGTATAATCCGGTTGGTTTGATGAACTTCGGATTTTGTTAGCCCAAATGCAACTTCCAATACTAGATGTCCTGGTTTTTTTTGTGTTTACAGCGGGCACAATCCTTTTTGGATTAAGTTTTTATAAAAAAAATTCGACGGCCTCTGCTTATACTTCGGGTGAAAAAAAGCTGGCCCCCTGGCTGGTGGCTTTATCGATATTTGCAACTTATGTAAGTAGCATCAGTTTCCTCGCCTTACCCGGCAAAGCCTATCAAAGCAACTGGAATGCTTTTGTATTTAGTCTGTCCATCCCCTTAGCTTCGTTTTTTGCCGTTCGTTTTTTTGTCCCCCTATACCGTAATATAAATAGTATATCCGCTTATCAATACCTGGAACAACGTTTCGGAACCTGGGCTAAGCTGTATGCTGCCAGTTGTTATATCCTGACTCAAATCATGCGCACAGGCGCTATACTCCTGCTGCTGGCCCTTCCGTTAAACACCGCTTTTGGATGGAGTATGGTTAGCTTTATAGTGGTCACCGGACTGGCCGTCACGCTTTATGCTATGTTGGGAGGGATCCGGGCTGTTATCTGGACCGATGCCATTCAGGCGATCATTTTGATACTGGGTGCATTGGCAGTTGCGGTTTACCTGAGTTTTAGTTTACCCGGTGGCCCTGGCCAGGTGATACAGATTGCCCAGGAAAACAACAAGTTTAGTCTGGGTAGTTTTGGGCCAGGTCTTTCTCAATCCACTTTTTGGGTGGTATTGCTTTATGGCTTTTTTATCAATTTACAAAACTTTGGTATCGATCAGAACTATATCCAGCGGTATATGACTACTGCTTCAGAATCCGGTGCAAAAAAATCTACCTGGATCGGTTCCCTTTTATATATACCGGTATCCTTTTTGTTTTTTTATATAGGCACCGCTCTATACGCCTATTATAAAGTAAACAGCCAGCTGTTGCCAGCTGAACTCCTGGCTGAAAATGCGTCTGACCGGATATTCCCTTATTTTATTATACACGGTCTGCCAACTGGCTTTACAGGCCTTTTATTGGCAGCGGTTCTGGCAGCCGGAATGAGTACCATATCGACGAGCGTCAATAGTTCGGCTACGATAATATTAAATGATTTCTACAAGAAGTTTAGGCAGACACCCCCTTCTAATCGGTCCGAGATGCGGGTACTTTATTTTTCTTCATTTGGCATTGGGGTTACCGGTATCCTGGTTGCACTCGCATTAGTCGGTGTAGAGAGCATATTGGATACCTGGTGGGCCCTGGCTTCGGTTTTCAGCGGAGGTATGCTGGGTCTGTTTTTATTGGGTTTTATTGCAAAAATTGCACACCCGATTCATGCAGCCATTGGCGTGGTGGCAGGTGTCCTGGCGATCATTTGGTTGGCACTTTCTCCACACTTATTGACCGGAAAAAGTGAGATCATGTTTAGACATCCCTTTCATTCCAATCTCACTATCGTTATAGGAACCACGGTCATTTTTTTAGTGGGATTTCTTTTATCTTACTGGATACCAAAAAAGAAAACATGAATTTGAAGCTGACCTTGGGTGTTTTGTTTTTCAATTTTCAGTTGATCCTGGCACAACAAAAATTAATAACGGTGAGCCAATCTTTTATTTATTCTGAAAATCAGGGCCCAACCCCGGAATGTCATGCTTCTACCTTAGCCTCTACTCCTGACGGCATTGTCATTGCCTGGTTTGGCGGTACTCATGAAAAAAATAAAGATGTCGGGATCTGGCTCTCAAAACTAAATGGACATACCTGGTCCCAACCGAAAGAAGTCGTTAATGGCATCTTTGACGCGGACACCCGTTATCCCTGTTGGAACCCGGTATTGTTTCAACAAGAGAACGGACCACTTTATTTGTTTTATAAAGTTGGCCCTTCCCCTTCTGAGTGGTGGGGCATGATGATGACCTCAGAGGATAGTGGCAATCAATGGTCCCGCCCACAGCGGATACCTGCACCCTATCTCGGACCCATTAAAAACAAGCCGGTGTTGATCGACTCCATATTGTATTGCCCTTCCAGTACTGAACATGATGGTTGGAAAATTCATCTTGAACTATTTGACTTAAAGACTCAGCGGTGGGAGTCCCTCATACCGATTGGCCATCGGGATACCTTTGACGTTATACAACCGGTATTCCTCACCTACCCCGGAAACAAAATTCAATTGTTAAATCGTTCCAAAAACGGGGCCATCATTGATACCTGGTCTGGTGATTCTGGTCATACCTGGTCGACTTTAAAACCCACTGCATTACCGAATCCCAATTCGGGAATAGACGGGATCACCTTGCAAAATGGAAATCAGCTCCTAATATATAATCATGCCGGCACCCCTGCAGGCAAGTGGGGTGGCGACAGATATCCGCTAAATATAAGCTTGTCCGCCGATGGCAATGACTGGATACCATTCTATGTATTGGAAAGCCAGCCGGGCGAATTTTCTTATCCCGCTGTGATTCAGTCCACCGATGGAATGATCCACCTATGTTATACGTACAACCGTAAAACCATCAAATACGTAAAACTTAAATTGGAAAAATAACTTTTTTACCCTTCCAGTTAAGAGGTTAAGAGGTCAAGAGGTTAAAGGGGTCAAAGGGAGGGAGTATTCAATAAAGTGTATCACTCTCTTTAAAGCCAGGGCTCGGAGTCCGTGGGGACGAAGAGCCCTGGGGTCAATTTTCAAGGTCTTCATTGGTGGTGTCTGGTATTACGTTTTCCAAAGACTTCGATGAGTTTCCGTTGAATGGCGGTCCAGTTAAATACGTTTCTTTTCCATCCCTTCGATTGAAATTTCAAATTTAAAAATAGCTGTTTTATAAGTCATTTGGAATTTATCCAGGCTCCTTAGATTTTGGTGGCTATGCGCATTTGGCGATGTAGCGCTTCCACTGCATTGGTGGTATAAATGATTCGTCGGATATCTTTTCCAAGGTATCGTCAAAAATATCATAGGATGTAAATGATGAAATGGTTGTCGTATTCGTTTTTTTGATTGCTACCTTTTTGTAATCCTTATTATTTGTCAAACTGTTTAAAATGATTGTTCCGTTGTCATCAAAAGTCTAAGCGCCTTCAGTCAAAACATTTTCTCCTTTTTTTACTAGCGAATTCAGGGCATTGCATTGCACATATTTAAATCTTCTGTTTGTGTCAAAATCGAAAAATGCACTTATTCCATTATTCTTTACGAAATGCCCATGGACAATTTTCTCAGTCACCTTGCAGCTTGCAAAAAATAAAAGTAATATGAAATGACGGTGAATTGCCCGGCGTCAAGCATATTTAATTCAAGTATCCAAAATTATTTAAAAGGCAGATTATGTGTTATTATTGTGACTATGAAGACAATCGCCATTTTCGGTGCTGGAGTTGCAGGCCTGACAGCGGCCCACGAATTATCCAAGCGTGGATACAAGGTTAATGTGTACGAATCCAACCCCGATGCTGGAGGGTTTTTTAGGAGTACGAGTATGCCTGAAGATCAAGGAATGCCATCCGAATATTCATGGCATGGTTTTGGCCCGTGGTACCACAACGTATTTGATATCATGCATCAAATACCATTTAATGATACTCATACTGTGTATGAAAAAGGCTTATCTCGGCCTGTTAATTTTGGTATAGCGCCGGATACGATGGTAAAGCCTCCAAGTGAAGATCAAATTTTCAAAGGATTAAAAAAATTTAGAATGACACACTTTGATCAAATAAAATGGGGCTGGTTGCTTTTCAAAACCTGGACCACTAATCATCGAGGAAATGAAAAATATGCAAAACAGAACGCAGCAGAGGCCTGGAAACCTCTTATGAGCACGACAGGATGGAAAACGTGGCGGGCTACTTTTGGCCCCTGGATTGGTTCAGATTGGACACGCGTATCCCTTCACCATGTAGGAATTTTTTTTCGAAAAAATTTGATGGCAGGTAAAACACATAAACATCCTGCAGATTCCGAAGGTAAAGACTGGAAACAAGGTTCAGGGGATGGTTGGTTAGTGATGAGTGGACCAAGCAGCGTATATTGGTTTGAAAAATGGGTTCGTCATTTGGTAAGCATTGGAGTCCATTTTCATTGGAGACAATCGCTTTCCCGACTTAATTATGATGGCCAAAACATCATTAGCGCAAGTTTATTGACTGGCGAAGAAGTTCATGCTGATATCTATATATTAGCAGTGAATCCATTTGCAGCGGCCAATATTATTGCGCTCACTCCCGAACTGGAAAAACAAGACCAGCTTCGCCTGTTTAAGCCGCTTATCAGCGATGGTCCGCATAC
>JAWXBI010000032.1:0-3243 GCA_034439915.1 Saprospiraceae bacterium
ACAATAATCCGAATAGATAATTAAAGAATATAGTGGGATAAGAAAGTATAAAATCCTAACCTATCAATAGTTAGGGTAAAATTTTACCAGTTTAAAGTCAGGTAAAATTAAGCGGAGAGACAGGGATTCGAACCCCGGGACGACTCACGCCGTCAACAGTTTTCAAGACTGCCGCATTAAACCGCTCTGCCATCTCTCCGTGTCGATAATTGCGGCTGCAAATATAGTTTTTTTTGAAAGAAACCTGGAAAGTTTGTACCGGCATAAATGCCGGAAAACTTTCCAGGTTTGTCCAGTATCTTTCCCCGTGAAACCAATCAGTCAGAAAGTATTAGACTATCATTTCGATCTGGGTAATGAAGTCGACAAGTATCCTATTCCCAAGGGGATCGATTGGTTGTTGCCCTGTAACGAGCCAGAAACCCGGAGGGTCATGTCAATATTTTATCCCAAATATTACCAGGACCTCCAACCCCGTAAAATCATTTTTGGCATCAATCCGGGAAGGTTTGGAGCAGGGCTTACTGGTGTGCCGTTTACCGATCCGGTCAAAATGCAAAATGAATGTCAGATCGAAAATAATTTTGATAAAAAACAAGAGCTATCCGCTCAGTTTATCTACCAGGTGATTCAAAGGTATGGAGGGGTGGAGCGTTTTTTTAACCAGTTTTATATCACTTCCCTTTGTCCACTGGGGTTTATAAAAAACGGGATCAACTACAATTATTACGATGATAAGTTTTTATCCCAGGCAGTGACCCCATTTATAGTCGAAAATATCAAGGCACAAAAAGTGATTGCATCGACTGGTGCTGACCTGGCTTATTGCCTGGGAGAAGGAAAAAATTATGAATATTTTTCCAGGATCAATGAACAACACGGTTTTTTTAAAACCATTATCCCATTGCCCCATCCCCGCTGGATCATGCAATACAAAAGAAAATTAATCGACTTTTATATTCAATATTATGTGGAAAAACTAATCCTCCACATAGAGCAATAAGCCTTTCAGATAAGACCCTTCCGGGTGATAAATATTGATAGGGTGATCCGGACCCTGGCTGAGGTGCTGAAGGATTTTTACGTTTCGTCCGGTCTCGAGGGCCGCTGCCAATATAGTTTGCTGAAACAATTCCCTATCCATGACCTGGGAGCAGGAAAAGGTAAACAAAAATCCTCCGGATTTAACTTTGCGCAATACTTTGGCATTTAGATTTTTATACCCAATCAATGCCTGATGCCTTTTATTCAGGCTTTTGGCAAAAGCAGGAGGATCACAGATAATGATGTCATAAGCTTCGCAATCCTGGATAAAATCATTCACCGGGCGGATAAAAGATTGATGCCGGAATTCTTCTGAAGGCAAGAGTTCGATATTTCTGTTCAGCAAATTGACTGCTGTAGATGAAACGTCTACGGAATCAACTTGCGATGCACCATTGACCAGGGCATAAATAGAAAAACCGCCGGTATACGAAAATAAATTGAGCACGGATTTGCCCTTACTCATAGATCCTACTAATAACCGGTTTTCACGTTGGTCCAGAAAAAAACCGGTTTTTTGTCCTGTGGTCCAATTGACCAAAAATGAATGTGCGTGTTCAGTTACTACAGTTTCAGATTGATGGCCCCATAAAAAACTATTTTCAAGGGATGAAGCGGTTTGGCCCAGCGATTCCTTGCTTTTATTATAGATGGTTTCCAGCTTAGGCCCGTATAAATTTTTCAGAGCCTCCGCAATGAACTGGATATTCTGCAACATGCCAATTGTATGACATTGAATCACGGCATGGTGCCCGTAAATATCTATAATTAATCCTGGAAGTCCGTCACCTTCGCCGTGTACCAGGCGGTAAGTAGTGGTGATTGCTGATGAGGTAAGGTGTAAGGCATTTCTTAGGCGGTAGGCTGCAGACAATTGTTCAAACCAAAAATTCGTGGAAAATTCCTGGTCTCCAAACTGTAAGATCCGCACCGAAATGTTGGAAGGACTGTAATGCCCATATCCTAACAATTCCTGTCGGGAAGATAAAATCCTGACCAGGTCTCCTTCCTTTGGCTGATCCAGCGTTTGTTTGATTGCTCCGGAAAATATCCAGTGGTGGTTTCGTTTTAGGGAAGCTTCCCGGCCAGTCTGAAGTATTATGGAGGGCTGGGGCATTATTTTTCGAAGTGTAAACGGTGCATGATACGATGAAATACCGGGGTCAGAAATAATCCGATCAAGGCAATAAATACTATGCCGGAAACAATGGCATAAGCCGAGGCAAACAATTTGGCTGCGGTATTGGGCAGGATATCCACCGGCCCCATTCCACTCAAAATCAGGGCAGCATTATAAATAGCGTCTACCCAGGTTAAGCGCCCCAGCCAATGATATCCGCCTGCACCCAGTCCAAGCATGATCAGTATAATCAACAGGGCATAACCACCTGTGGTCGCCAGTCTTTGATAATAAATATGCTTATGAGCCAGGGGTTGGGACTTATGTTCCAGAACACTTTGCGGTGTTTGCTCGTGGCGGTGTTTTTGAGTCAAGGTGGTGTTTTATTTTAATCCAAATCGCTCCAGGTTTAAAAACTCCAGATCAAATCCGGTTGATTTTTCCAGGCAAAGATCGGCAAGTATTTCTCCGATCACCGGGGCAAATTTAAAGCCGTGCCCGCTAAAACCACCTGCGACCATGACTTTTTTACCGGTACCGGGAAGATAATCCAGGATAAAGTGCTCGTCGGGTGTATAAGTATACATACAGGTTTTGTATTGGATGGGTTGGTCCCTGAGTTGAGGCATATACGTTTCAATAAAATACCGTATGGTTTCCTGGTCTGTTTCATGAATGTCTCTGTCTATCTGATCGGGATGAGTAATCACCCCCGGCATATGCAATCCCAATTTTATTCCTTTTGGTTCATCCGGGTCACCTGTTTTGGATAAAGGAAAGCCATAAAACATTCCGCGGGCGGGGTCATGCAAAAACCAACAGGGGAACTGAGGGTGGGAGTAGAGTAGGGCATCGGGGACTTCAATCCAGGCTAATACCTGTCGGGTTACTTTCAAAGGGAGACTGGAGGGGCCCAATAGCTCACCGGTCCAGGATCCGGATGTAAATATGATTTTCTCCGCCAGGTACGTTTCTTGTAAAGTTTGAATTTTAATATGATCTCCCATCATTTTCCAGGACACCATTTTCTCATGGGAAAGAATCCGGGCTCCGGTGTTCACGGCCTGATGGTAAAATGC
>JAWXBI010000033.1:0-15022 GCA_034439915.1 Saprospiraceae bacterium
CAATTCTACAATTCTACATCTACGCTGATCGGCATATGGTCCGATGCTTGTTTAAACTGATCCCAGATATATTGTCCGTTGCTCATTTTGATGTGGACGGCAGCTTGCCTGACCCAGTTTTTTTCCATATGACTATACAGGATATGATCTATCCACTCTTTGTGCCAAACATTGTTAAAAATGGGATCTTTAAACGTGGTCGTATAGATGTTTTCAAACTTGAGTTTGTCCTGATCGTTTTTACTTAATGAATCAAACAAGGCATTGCCCAGACAAAGTTTGGGTCTCCAGACATTGCCCATCAATCGTTCAATTCCACTTCCAAATAGTCTTTTTTCACTGGCATCCAGACCCGGTCCATCATTGATGTCACCGCAGACTATCAATGGAATTTCCCTGGTCAGGGGATCGGTCAGGTATTTATCGGTAAACTGATGCCTGACCTGACTGCATTGGGCCAGGATTTTTTTCCGGTTACCATCCGATACTGACCACCATTTGCTCCATTCGAAGGCGTCAAAAATTCCTTTGCTTTTAAGATGAAGGCCAAGAATACGAAAAGCTTTTTGGTCAGCTGTTTTGATTTCAACATACAGGGGAAAACGTTCAAACCGATATCGCTCCACGATTCCATCGTTTTCATTGACCAGCTCAAAGGGTTTGAAAGCCGCCAGGTTGGAAGAATCAAATAACACGATCGGGGCAAGGGAATCAAATTTATTTGTATCCGTTCGGACCGCACAACCTAAACATTGGGCCGATCCCGGAGTGCCCTGCAATCGGACCTTCCAGGTTCCGGTAACATCGGAGTCAAAAAACCGCTGAAGTTCGATCTCTTTATTGGGCCCTTCAACAACAACGACCATATCCGGGTTGAGGTCTTCTATCACACCGGAAAGATGCTCCCGCCGGGTCTTGACGGTAGTGTCGGATGCGTGTTGAGGCCGATGTAAATCTGGATGAAAATTGCCTACTTCGTCAAACAAGTCATTCATCCATTCCATATTCCAGCAAAGTACTTTTAAAGAAGCCATTATTTTAAAATTTTAAAATGAACAAAGTTTATTTTCTACGCTGATCGGTTAAGGTTTTTACAGGGGGTATTTTTTTTTCTGGTTACACTACTTAGGAGTGTGCCGTCCGCCAGAATTGTTATGATCTAAAAGAAATTCCGAGTGTTAATTAATACTTTAAATGCTATAATTTGCTTAATACTAAGTAAGGTGTACACCAAATAAAATAACATGACCCAGCTCTTTACACTTATCCTTTGGTTTTTGACCCAACTGAACTGGCCAACGCAACCCTGCCTTCCGGAAGGAATTGTATTTACCACCCAGGGCCAGGTTGACAGTTTTAACATTTATTACCCGGGGTGTAATCAAATTCAGGGAAATGTCGATATCACCGGTCCGGAAATTAAAAACCTGGATTCCCTGTATTCTATTTTATCTATTGATGGAAATCTGCAAGTTTTATTTGCAGACTCCCTGCTAAATCTCAAAGGATTAAAAAAATTACAAACGATTGGAGGCACATTGTTGCTTTACGAAACCGCTCAAATCAGTTCCTTTGTTGGGCTGGATTCATTAAAAACTATCGGGGGCAATCTGGATATACAGTATAATGATCAGCTGGTATCACTGGAAGGATTGAATAATCTTCAGCTTCTGGACGGTAATCTGACTCTTGGAAACAATCCGGTTTTAAACGATATCCAGGCTCCGGATCACGTCGAGTTTAGTTTTCAAACTTTTATTACGATAACGGATTGTTCCCGGCTATCGGTTTGTAGCAATTCCAGTATCTGTAACTTTTTAGTTAATGAAACCCAGTTTTTAATTGAGAAAAATGACACCGGATGCAACTCCTTCCTGCAATTGCTCCAGTCCTGTGACCCGGCCAGTGCATGCCCTGCTGGCGGGATTGTGCTCAGAAGCCAGGCTGATATCGTCGAGTTTGCGACACTTTTTCCTTCTTGTTCGGAATTAAAGGGCTCTTTGACTATCCATTCTTTTGCCATCCCGATATATGATTTGTCACCCTTGATTCAGATTACCTCAGTCGCAAAAGAACTGTATATATTCAATACGGACTTACAAAGTTTACATGGACTGGACTCGCTTCAATCCATCGGTACTGATCTTGACATTCAAGAAAACCATGGCTTAAAAAGTCTGGCGGGTCTTTCTTCCTTAAACAAGGTCAACGGGTTTTTGTCTGTTGCGGATAATGATTCCCTCGAAAGCCTGGAAGGTTTGGGCCCTATAGATCCGGATAGTTTAAATTATTTATATCTGACGAATTCAAAAAGCCTTTCTATCTGTAATCTTGAAAGTATTTGTACATATCTGTCGAATGGAGGATTACGGGACATTTCCAACAATGCTTTGGGTTGCAGCAGTCCTTTTCAGGTGAATAAAGCGTGTTTTCCCGATGAAGTCTGTCCTGCGGGAAATCTCCGCTTTTATACTCAGCTGGATCTCGATCAATTTGCAGCAGCGTATCCCAATTGTCAGGATTTAAGTGGTTTCCTTCAAATAGGGCCCTCAACGGGTGAATCCCCCATTACTTCCCTCGCCGGTTTATCCGGTATCCGATCTATTGCCGGTTACCTCGATATTACTCAAAACCCTTCCCTCAAATCTCTGAGTGGACTGGATTCTCTGCGGCAAGTGGACGGTTATGTTTCAATTAATACGAATGACAGCCTGGTAAACTTAACCGGTTTAAATTCATTGAACAGCATTTCCGATCAGTTATTTATCCGGTTTAATGATCAATTGACCAGCCTGACCGGACTGGGTCAAATCCAATTTGTAAGCCTCCTGGCTTTATTCATCGAGAACAATCCCCTGCTGTCTTTTTGTAATGTAGCGGCGGTTTGTAATTTTTTAATAGCCTCTGACGATGTCATTATCCGGTTTAACGCGCCCGGTTGTGCAAACCTTGCCCAGGCCAGTGCTGCCTGTGGAATTTACAGTTGTGTTGAATCCGGTATTGTTTTCAGTTCCCAGGAGCAAGTCGATCACTTTCCCACTGATTATCCGGGTTGCAACCGAATTTTGGGCGATGTCACTATTGCGGGACCAGATATTGAAAACCTGGATTCATTAATTCAACTACAATATATCAACGGTACCTTTTCTATCTTTTCCAATACTATTTTGACCAGTATGGACGGCCTTTCAAATTTAAAATCCGTCTTATACCTGGACATCGAAAACAATCCGCTCCTTCCCGATTTGAGTGGTTTATCCAGCCTGGCTTTAACCGGAGGAATATTAATTTATAATAATTTGGCGATTACCAGCCTGGATGGACTTGGTCAATTAGACTATAATGCAATAAACGATATTTATGTGGAAGCCAACCCTAATTTATCTGTTTGTGATGTGCGTTCTATTTGTAGCTATCTCGATGATCCATTAAAAACCAACAGCGCTTATTTTGCTTTTAATAATGTGGGTTGCAACAGTCCTTCACAGGTAAAAACATCCTGCGGTACCGCCCTCTGTCCCAGTGGTGCCTTGATCTTGACGACTCAATCTGAAATCGACTTGTTTCCCGCCACTTATAAAGATTGTACTATTTTACCCGGAGACCTGATTATCGACGGAGCGGACATCACCCACCTGGATTCCCTAAAGGGCATAACTACCCTATACGGGCAACTCATTTTACAAAACACCCGGCTTAAAAGTTTAAACGGGATTGGATTTATCAGCCCGGCCACTATCACCCACCTGAGCATTCAAAACAACGATTCCCTGGCGGTCTGTGAAATGCGTCTGATCTGTGACTATCTTAGTGATACTACCAATACCTATACTTTTACGGGAAATGCACCGACTTGTGCTTCCTCTTCAGCTATTTTGACTGAATGCGCCAGGACCTGTTTTTGGGAAGGGCTGACTTTGTCCAGTCAGGCAGAAGTAGATTCTTTTACGTTCAATTACGGGACTTGCTCCTATATTCCCGGGGAGTTAATCATTTCCGGGGACGATATTACCCACCTGGATTCACTTTATAATTTAATTACCTTAGGTGGTGGCTTGTTTATCAATCAGACCTCTGTGTCCGATTTGAATGGCTTGGAAAATCTGAAAACCCTGGGTTCTTCATTGAGCATCCGGAATTGCCCTATGTTGAACGACATCAGTCAACTTGGCGGCATAGATTCTTTAGGGGGCTCTTTGAGTATAGAAAACACCCAGCTTTTAAATTTAAATGGGCTACAGGGGATCCGGTATGTTCCTTTTACAATTGCTGTTTTAAATAATCCGGCATTGGTAAGCTTAGCCGGGTTATCGTCTATTGAACGAACGGGCCTGGCCTTGAGTATTCAGAGCAATGCCGTATTGCCCAGCTTGTCCGGGCTGGAGACGCTCAAAACCATTGGCACCAACATCAATATTCATAATAATAGTCAACTCAGGACACTAGCTGGGTTGTCGGGTATAGAATCCATTTTTACTGTTTGCAGCATTGAGAACAATCCTAACCTCGATAGCCTTGTTGGGCTGATTTCTTTAAAAAGTATCGGCAGTGAATTGTTTATTCGGAACAACGCGGTATTAAAAAATGTTCATTCGCTGAAAGCCCTATCTTCCGTCCGCAGGTTAACCTTTGCTAACAATCCGGTATTGACCAGTTTGAAAGGACTGGAAACCATTGACCCCGTAATGCTAACTAATCTTGTTATACAAAACTCAGGCAACCTTGCTATTTGTAATATGGGTAGTCTCTGCACCTACCTTTCTATAACGCCTGCTAAATCATTTACTATTTCTGGAAATGCCACTACTTGCAGTTCAAAGGATCAGATCCTGGCTTCCTGTGCCAGCTTTTTCCCGGTTTCTTTGATTTTTTTTCGAGCCACGGCCGGGTTGGGAAAGTCCATTCTCCAGTGGCAAACTGCGAGTGAACAAGACCTGGCGTTTTATACAATCGAACACAGTACGGATGGTGTTCATTTCCAGACTATAGGCACTCAATCCGTTGTGGGAAATTCCATTCAGTTAAAAACATACCAACTGGTTCATTATTCTCCACCGTCGGGGCATAATTATTATCGGTTAAAAATGATTGATCAGGACGGAGGGTTCAACTATTCAGATGTGGTTAGTCTCCGCGGTCTTGAAAAAATAAAAGTCTACCCCAATCCTACCCAAAACAAGGTTTATATTCGGGGACTGGAGGGCCAGTCAGTCAGGGTCATTGTAAAAGATATGATTGGACGGTTGTTGTTTGAGACTTTTATTTCCGAAGGGCAGGCCATTGATTTGAGCAAGCATCAAAGTGGTGTATATCTACTTTCTGTAGAATCCGGGGATCAAGCCCCTGTCTTCCGGGTTATCCGGGAGTGATGAGTGTCTTGAGAAACTGATCGGGGACAAAACCCGGCTCCGTATGCAAGAAATATCAGAAACGTTATTGGTTATCTTTCTATGGATAATCACCTATTAATCCAAGGTTTGACCGATACACTTATTTTAAAATTGTAATTGTCGATCCCGGATTCCTGATTACTTGCTGATAGCGGCTTTTTTATCCATCTGGCCAAACAATTTTCGACCCATCAGCATGGAGATAATCAAAACGATCATTGATACATAACCTACCCAATCAAAACGCAACAACTTTCCATTATCCCCTTTGATAACTATAAGGCCGGATAAAAAAGAAGCTGCGGAAGTGCCCAATTGTTGTACGCTGCTGTTGAAACTCATAAAGCTCCCTCTTTGACCGGGTAATGGTACATTGCTCAACATAGCCTGGGCTGTCACCGCTCTGCCGGTCGAGACGGCAAACCACAATCCAAAAAACAATAGCACAATAGGAAAACCAACGTCGGGTAAATTGGTGATGACCACAACCATGATGGCGGAGGCGACGACCGAAAAACTAAAAACTTCCAATTTGCCGATTCGGTCAGCCAGGCGTCCAAAAATAAATGCTGCCCCGAAGGCAGACAGCCCACCCACCAGGTATACCAAGGGGGTCAGGGATTTGGAAAAATTTTTATTGTATTCCAGGTAAGGATTGACAAATGGGATGATCAAAAAATGACCCATCATGATCAGGGCAGAAAAAATCAAAGCATTGATTTGATGTTTGTTTCTTAGGACGTCTTTGAGAATGTTGAGTTTGGTCATAGGGTTCTCCGTGTTTACATGTTCTTTCATTTCAGGGATATACTTATTGAGCAAGGGGATCATGCCAAGTCCCAAAAACCCAACAAAAAGAAATGGGGCATGCCAACTGATTGCATTGGCCAGGTACAGTGCAAAAGGCACACCCAGAGTAGATGCTATTGCAAAAGAACTCATCACCGCACCCATGGCCATGCCCCTCCTTTCATAACCAAATATATCGGAGATAATAGACAGGACCTGTGCGCCTATCAAGCCGCCAAATAATCCAGCCAGGACCCTTGCAGCCAATAACAAACCAAAAGTGGGTGCGATTCCGCAGGCAATAGTCCCAATCAAAAAGCCTACAAAAGCGTAAATCAATATTTTTTTCCGGTCATGCTGATCAACGAAAAAAGCAGAAGCAAACCCTGAAAAGGCGGCTGTCAGCGTATAGGCACCTACCAGGAAACTGAATTGCAACGTAGTGATAGAAAAATACGGCATCAGATAATTACCCAGGGGCATCATGATCATAAAGTCAAGGATGTGAGTAAAATTGATAGCCGCTAATAAAAAAATGATCAGGCGTTCATGGCTTTGCATATACAAATATGGCGAATCGCCCTGGCTCGCTATGCGGGAGGTTGTCAATGATTTGATAATATTGGAACGGGGTGATCACCGGACATCTCCTTACATTATTTTTTGATTGAAAGCCATTGATTTGGTCAATCAGCAGAAAAAACCCATTTTTAGATTTCCTTTCGAAAAACCACAAGCATGCTAAAAAAGTATTTTCAACTCAATACCTGGGTTATATTGAGTTTGATTTTAATGACGGAGTTAATATATAATATAGTTATCAAAACCTACCTGTTCAGCGATAAAGTGGTTTATAATTCGCTGGCGGAGCAGTTGACCCTTGAACAAATCAATACCGCCCTGGTGGGTATCCGGTCCAATACAGTGCTTATATTTTTTCTCGCCCTCTTACAGCCGCTTGCAGAAATCGGATTGATCACGGTATGTATAGCCGTAGGAACCCTCCTGTTTAAGTACAATGTGACGTTTAAACAAGTCTTTGGTGTCGTGGTAAAGTCCTTTTTTATTTTTACCCTTTCCCGATTACCTATTTTTGTGGGTCTTGTTTTCTTTGATGTTGAGAAATTTGGTGACCTGAATTATATACCGCAGTTTTCGCTGGCGGAATGGTTTGGGGAAACCTCCATTCCACCCTGGTCTTTGTATCCCATGCAATTGCTAAATATTTTTCAGTTAGGTTTTATCCTGCTTTTAACTGCAGGGTTCAACCTATTGGATCACCGGGGCTTTGGCAAATGGTTTGTCCTTACGTTGTGTACTTATGGGGTCGGGCTGGCTATTATGGTGATATTGACCGGCTTTTTTATAACTCTTTGAAACCGGCGTCGGATCATTTCCGGATGGGTTGGAATGAATTCAGAAAAACGTTTCTCGGTGTTTAATCCAGCAAGGTCGCTGGATTTTGGGTATCAAATAAAAACAAAGTAATATATTATGGTGAAAAGGTGGACGCCGAAAAACCAGAACAGAGTAGGCTATAAACATTAACTTGAGTTTATTTATGAAATCTCTTTCCTTTGACAAAATGGCCTCTGTGGAAGGCGGTTGTGCTGCGACCTGCGGTAAATATTGTCCACTGGCCTACCTGGTCCTGGGTGCTGCAGTTAAATCACATAGCTTTTTTGCTTTTGTTGCCGGCCTTGCCCTCAAAAGCGCCTTGTGTACTTCTTGCGGATGTGAAAGTACGTAATTCCTGCCTCCTTTAAGGGCCGGGTTATTTCTAGCAGTTCATTTTTTATTTGATCCTAACTGGAAATAATGATTTATTGTTCTTTTTTATCTTGTCAGATAACTGAATATAATATTAAAATCTCTTTCCTTAAACAACATGGCCGCTGTCGAGGAGGTGGCGGAAGTTACACGGGCACCTATTGTCCCCTGGTATTTGTAGTCCTTGCTTCAGCATTTAAAGCCCACAGTTTCTTTGCATTAGTTGCAGGAATAGCCCTTAAAAATGACTTATGTACTCCCTGCGGTGACGATACATAGCAGATACCCCTTATAATCAGGGGTTTTCTTTGGCCTTCAAGGCAAAAGAATTTAACCCGACCCCATTCTTGTCCGGATTAGGTTTTATCGGTTTATCCTGTAGAAATACTGAAACTATTTCTTTTTTTTTGTTAAAAAATTTAATATATTTGAATTGGTTAACATTTCGGACGCTTATTTAGTAAAATAATCCCTTTTCAGTAGCGATTTTAGCAACGACTGGGGTTAAAGAGCTTATTAAGTAAGAGCCGACAGTAAATTAGCCTGCGATTTTTTCCAGCTCACCGGAGTTGGCATTATTTATGATTTTTGTGGAATAATCTATATATTTAGATTAGATATCAAAAAAAGGTGGATGCCGAAAAACCAGAACAGAGTAGGCAGTATTTAAATACGTAAATCATGAAATCTCTTTCTTTCGACAAAATGGCCTCTATTGAAGGCGGGTCATGTACCGGTTATACGGGTACATATTGTCCACTTGCTCTTCTTGTTATGGGAGCTTATTTAAAGACAAATAGTTGGTTTGCAATGCTTGCAGGAATGGCACTTAAAAATGCCCTGTGCACTCCTTGTCCCCCTGTAGGATAGTGCACTAAAATTACCGGTATTGTTACTATCCTTTGATACAGGGATGGTATTGATTCCTTAAACTATACTCCGATCTTTCGTCTGGGTGTGGTTTTGTATTGTTTTATCCTGTCGATAGTCTAATACTGTTTGATGAGGATCAAACTCAACTCTTTTCCCGGTCTATTTCTATATACCGGGATTTTTATTTAATAGGGTCTGCTGAGAATCAACAACATAACAGAATAAATTTGGAAATTAATGCAAGGTAAATATGGAGTATTCCCTCAAAACCATGGATCTCTGATATAATATTTGAGGTTGTATGTGCATCGATCCCGAAATTTCGGGATTATTTCGATGGTGGGGGCGTGACATATTTGAATCAATTCAAACCAAATAAATTGGGTTCTACATACTCTGGACTTATAAACTTGCTTAACTAACTTAAGCAGCAGTCCCTAAATAAACCAGTATTGAGCAGCAACTACAAAAAATTTCATGTTCAGCAACACGATCAATCGGATTGTGGAGTAGCCTGCCTGCTTTCCGTCCTTCGGTTTTACGGAAGCAATAGCACACTGGGCGTCCTGAGGGACTGGAGCGGGACCCTTATTTCCGGAACTACTCTTCTCGGGCTTTATCAGGCCGGGCAAAAACTGGGATTTGAAGCAGCGGGATTTGAAGCAGACATAGACCATTTAAAAACACTGGGGCTTCCGATTATTCTGCATATCAATAAAAATAATGAATTTCTCCATTTTGTGGTTTGTTATGCCTACCACCAGGGCAAAGATCGTTTTGAAATCAGCGATCCCGCTGAACCAGGAATCAAACTGCTCAGTTCTGATGAACTGGAAAAGCTATGGCAATCCAGGGCGTTGTTAATGCTCAAACCCACCTCTGCATTGAAGCGAACTCCGAACACGGAGACTTTATTGGGCAAAATGAAATGGTTATACAGCTTTGCCAGGCCGGACTTTGATCTGCTTTTTGTCTCCTTTGTTTTAGGTGTATTTATATCTGTCCTCGGACTGTCTGTGGCCGTTTTTTCCCAGAAACTGATCGATCATATCCTTCCCGGAAAAGAAACCCTGAAATTATTCGTAGGGTCTGGCCTGTTGTTGTTTTTATTATTCCTGAGGTCTTTTCTTAACTACCTCAGGCAACTGTTCCTTTTGCGCCAAACCAGGGACTTCAACCTTCGTATACTGACATTTTTCTACTCTACTTTATTAAATTTACCTAAACTTTTTTTTGATTCCAGAAAAACGGGGGAACTCATCTCCCGGATGAATGATACCTCGCGGATTCAGCAGACCGTAGCCAATATTTTTACTCACCTGACCATAGAAGTCGTGGTGGTGCTGATCAATACTGCCGGGTTGTTTTATTACCATGTCCACCTGGGTTTGATTTCCTTAATGTGGCTGCCTGTTTTTGGATTCATTGTATACCGGTACAATAAGTCCCTGCTGGAAGGGCAACGAAATGTCATGATCGCCTCGGCCCTGAACGAAAGTAATTTTATAGATACCATCCAGGGTATTGGAGTCATCAAGGCGGCCAACAGGGAAGGACATTACACCGCACAAACCTCTTCGGTCTATAAATTTTTTCAGGAACAGCAGTTTCAATTGGGATCGGTAAGTAACCGGTTTAGCACCAATGCCCAGATCGCCGGTTCGTTATTTATTGCCGGCACTATCTTATACAGCTCTGTCCTGGTGCTGAACACTTCGATTTCTATCGGGACGGTGATGGCTGTAGTACAGATGATCGGAATGGCTATGGCATCGGCAGCCACAATAGCCGGAATAAATATCGTCCTTCAGGAGGCCAAGGTTGCCCTGGACCGGATGCAGGAGTTCACCGGCCTGCCCAGGGAATATAATCCGGAGCAGGAAGCTGCAAAACCTGCTTTTTCTTCTTTTCAAAGCCTGCGGGTCCGGGATTTACAATTCCGCTTTACCGGCCGCCCTTTGCTGTTACAGCAGATTTCCTTTGAGGTGAATAAAGGAGAAATCATTGCGATCCTGGGAGAAAGCGGTTCCGGAAAAAGCACCCTGTTACAGATATTGCAGCGTTTTCAAGACATTGAAAGCGGTGTGATTGAACTCAATGGAAGCCCCCTGGACGGTTTTTCTATAGTGGAATGGCGTAAAATACTTGGAGTAGTCCCACAACAAATCAAACTGTTTAATGCCCCTTTGTTTGAAAATATTTTGCTCCGGGCCCCTGAAGAAAGCGATATAGACCCCCTGAATCATTTTCTGAAAACATACGGGTTTGATACCCATTTTGAAAAATTGCCTTACCAATACAATACCTTACTCGGTGAATCGGGTGTAAATATTTCGGGAGGGCAACAGCAGTTGGTGGCTCTAGCCAGGGCTTTATACCCTAAACCTCAGCTTTTATTGCTCGATGAAGCTACGGCCGCTATGGACAGGTATACAGAACAAACCATTTTAAACCTGCTGCAAAATCTTCGCTGGGAAATGGGCATCATCCTGGTCACCCATCGACCCAAAACCGCCTCCATCTCAGACCGGATTTATATCATAGAAGATGGAAAATTCACCACCAATGGGAGCCCGGAATTGTTGCGCAAAGGGATAAACCTGTTTAGCGAGTCTTTAAAAGGATAGGTAGAATCGGAACCAGTCAAAAGTGTTTGTCTTAAAACATGGGTTCTCCAAGGTAAACCCTAAAAAATCAACTTTTATCCCAACAAACGGCCGTTTTATGAAGCTTGATTATATTTTTTCAAAAATTTAATACCGAATTTTAGGATTTAAAAAAATAAAAATATACCTTTATAAACGTTGAACAATTAAATTGGAATATTAATTTAATTTATATAATTGTAATCATGAAATCTCTTTCTTTCGACAAAATGGCCTCTATTGAAGGTGGGTCCATCCCATGTACCGGTTATACGGGTACATATTGTCCACTTGCTTTTCTTGTTCTGGGAGCTGCTTTAAAGACACATAGTTTATTTGCTTTCTTTGCCGGGATTGCCCTTAAAAAAGCATTGTGTACCCCCTGTGGCTCTGATAACCCGACTTAATCTGCTACGAGTCTGGCAGAACTGGTAGGAGTCGTCAGACCTGAAATTGTCGCCTTTTTATAGGTCTTTGTTTGCTAAACTCCAGCTTTTATTGCTTGACGAAGCTACTGCTGTTATGGACAGGTATACAGAACAAACCATTTTAAATCTGCTTGCAAATCCTTCGCCGGGAAATGGGCATCATCCTGGTCACCCGTCGACCCAAAACCGCCTCCATCTCAGACCGGATTTATATCATAGAAGATGGAAAATTCACCACCACTGGGAGTCCGGAATTGTTGCGCAAAGGGATAAACCTGTTTAGCGAGTCTTTAAAAGGATAGGTAAAATCGGAACCTGTCAACTGTATTTGTCCAAACCTGGGTTCTTCCTGGTAGTCCATTTAAATATCACTCCCCTATTAATAAATAAATGGTGGCTTTATGAGGCTTGATTATTTCAAAAATTTAATACCGAATTTTAGGATTTAAAAAACAAAGTTATATCTTTATAAATATTGAACTATTAAATTGGAATATTAATTTAATTTATATAATTGTAATTATGAAATCTCTTTCTTTCGACAAAATGGCATCTATTGAAGGCGGGGACACCTGTACCGGTTATACGGGCACATACTGTCCACTTGCTTTTCTTGTTCTGGGCGCTGCTTTAAAGACACATAGTTTATTTGCTTTCTTTGCCGGGATTGCCCTTAAAAAAGCATTGTGTACCCCTTGTGGCGTAGATACCACGACTTAATCTCCTATGAGTCTGACACAAACTGTAGGAGTCGTCAGACCTGAAATTGTCGCCTTTTTTCTAACCTTTCCGGTGAAGGGTGATTCCTTTTATTTGGAGCGGAATACTCACCAGCCACTTTGGCTCATCACCACCACAATTGTTTATTGTTTTCATAGGTAAACGTCCTGGCTTGTTTGCTTTCACAGTCTTTACACAGCACCCAATATAACCCACCGCTGGGGACCTCTTTAAATTCTAAAAAGTGGCGTTCCGCTTTTTGAATGCCCAAAGAAATCCATTTGTCTTTCCAATAAAACAGTTCGTAGGTTTTGCCTGGTTGAACTGTGTGTTCGTTGTTGGCTGGAAGGTATCGAATTCTGGATATGGCAGTGCTTTGTCCCAGATCAAGTCCTACCCATTGGGCTGTATCCAACTGATCCTCATTAATAATACTAAAACCCGGTAACCCATCAAATGCCCATTCCGGGTTTGGGAGAGATCCCAGAGGTTTCCCGGACAATGGAATGCTATCCTTACCGGAAAAAAATTGCAACTCACCTAATTTAAATGGTTTGTCCTGATCTGCTATAAGGCGGACATACCTGAAATTCTTATTTCCATTTCTTCCCATTTCTTCCCAAAGTGTTTCGTACTCCATGCGGTCCCTGATCGGATAACCGTTTGTGTACTTCATGATATAGTTTTCCCTTATAGGAGGAGGGGCGGTATACAATAAGGTTGGATTTTTAAATTCTGGCGAGTCGGAGCCTTCAAAGCGAAGACCAGTCAATTGCCTTGCTGAACTTCGCATTCCCAATCTTCTAAGTGGAAATTTCCGAAAAACCTTCATCGTTGTTTTTACCTCTTCATGAGCGACTATACTTTTATACTCTCCCTGGATGGGAAGCCATAGCGGAGGTGCAGCGGGCTGATAATCGTAATATTTATAATACATGGGCATATAAATGATATCTCTCCCCACTTGTTTGAAAGAAACTCTATTGTCCTCAATGATTCCCCCTTCCACGGCATCCCATCCGCCTCTCTGGAATATACATAAGTAAACTCCGGTTCCATTTTTTCCCTGAACATCCAGGGTCAGATCGGAGGTTGTATTGTAATATGATGTAACATCGATATCTCTTGGGTCACTTAAATTGGGTGGTACTTTTTTTATACCAGCCATTCTGGCACGGGCCGCAAAACTGGATTCCACATAAGACATAGAGTGCCTGAAAACTTTTGCCGGTTTGTATTCTCTTTCCCTGATCCATTCAAAGTCACCCGGCCTGCTTTCGGCTCCCATAAACGGAAGAAAGGTACTATCGGAGACTATCAAGGCGCTCCATCCATGAGTACCTCCGTTGCCCCATCGATGCACATAATCCATAGCCACGGGTATACCCAGAGCTTTTGCGCCATATGCCGCCAGATTGGACATATCTGCACAGGAGCCCCGATGGCCTTTTAACAGATTGCTGAGACTGATTGCTGAGGGGTAGGCATTAAGATCTCCTGTCCAACGAAACCAGGTTTTTTCTTCATCAACGAGGGCGCAACAAACATCAACTATGGTTTTAGGGATTTCCGGGTCATCCAGAATGTACTGATACCGGTCACGCATTCGCGTCCTCCATTTTTCCGGAGATTCATAATAGGAATTATAGGGCAGGATATAATTACAAAAAACATCAAAGCTGACCTCTGACACCCAGGGCGCGTTTTGCCAGGCTTCATAAGCCTGATCTATGTTTTCAATCAGGTAGTCCGCGGACAACGTTTTTAAGTCCTCTCTGATAAAAATAGCAGCCCAATTTATTTGCCCCAGGACCTCTACCATAGAGTCATTTGCCCTGCTGATACCATCATTGTCCAGTGATGCGGTCAGATTGAAAATTTTATCATATTCCGTTAGCCATTCTCCCTCATAATGTACATGGTTTTCCATATTACCGATAAGGAAAATAGCAGACTTTAGTTTAAGGCTATCCCGGGGATTTTGTTGATAGTGGGCAACCACCTTTTCAAGCTCCCTGCGATTTTTACCCGCCGAAACCATATTTTCTCTAAATCGATCCTCTAGTTCTGATTTTTTGACTTCGCATCCTATGATCATCAAAAGCAGACCAATCCACACCGTGCAGTTTTTGTAAGAAA
The DNA here is from genome assembly GCA_034439915.1 of Saprospiraceae bacterium. Taxonomy (GTDB): domain Bacteria; phylum Bacteroidota; class Bacteroidia; order Chitinophagales; family Saprospiraceae; genus JADJLQ01. The sequence goes on from JAWXBI010000033.1 coordinate 14,755, forward strand.
TGCGGTTAATCATACTTTTCCTGGTGTTTTGTTGTGAAAATAAAATTAAGACGAATTCCCGAGAACAGTGGTCAGTGGTTAGTTAACAGTGGTCAGTGGTCAGTGGTCAGCTTTCAGTTGTCCGCGCCTAAAATAGGGTTACCAAATTTTAACTAAAATATGGAAATTATATGGAAGGAAAAGGATCAAATTTGGTGAAGAAACGTGGTTTGACACCAATACGCCGGTTTAGTGAGGTAATAAAAAGGCAAACTGTATTAGATATTGA
>JAWXBI010000034.1:0-7206 GCA_034439915.1 Saprospiraceae bacterium
ATTCCAATTCAAATTCAACTCTTACCGGAGTGATTTCGCTGACTCCTTTTTGAGAATTATAATTAAGCCTTACCATCAAAGGGAAAGAACAGTTTTCAATGATAATTCTGTTGGTGCCCTGGACAAAGGAGTTGCCGGTGGATGAGGTGACGTTATGCCCGCTCAATAGCGATCGCGTACCCAGGTAGATCTCTACCCGTTCCTGGCGTTCATCCGGTTTGTCAAACTGAACGGACAAGGTATTGACTGTTTGGATGAGTTTATATTTTTTTTCCAGGATTTCCTGAATAAATACATCATTTTTCCATTCAGCCAGTTTACCGGAGGTCACGGTATTGGTCTCTTTGTTCATCTCGTGTAAGGTGCCCTCTCCATGCCGCAAACCAGTTTTGAACTCACCAACATAATAGGATCCGTCCTCATATACATATTTTCCCGAACCATGAGGGACCCCGTCTTTAAACTTCCCCTGATAGGTCTCGATGCCCCGGGCCGTACCTTCTCCGTTGGCCAGGCGGTTTTTACATTCCCCTTCATAACTTTCCTGAAGTTTAATGGAAAGTACTTTACAATTTGAGGTTTGTTTTTGCCCAAATCCCACATTGGTCAAAAGCATTAACATATTTAAAAGTAGAATTTTCATTTTTTCAATGGATTTATGAACAAATAACGCTTTTATTAACCTTTTTGCCAAAAAATTTAAAAAATCACCCAAAATGGGTTACTAAAGCAGCATTTGTTTTTATGATTTCGTTGACTTTGAGTTAAGAAATTTAAGATTTCTGAACTTTTTTTTACTTTTACGTCGAAACTTTAAAATTTTATAATGAAAAGACTTACTCTAACCTTCGCTGCTGTGCTATTGGCTGTGGTCATGACCATGGCTCAACGTACAGTTACCGGCAAGGTCACAGAGGCTTCCGGAGAGCCCTTGATCGGTGCCAACATTTATTTAAAAGGTACTACTACCGGTACCACTACTGATATTGATGGATCGTTTTCCATTGATGTCCTTAATGAAACCACCGTTTTAGTTTTTTCTTACATTGGTTATACAGACGAGGAGATTTTAGTCGGCAACCGGCAAACCATTGACGTGATACTTGCCGAAGGTATTACCCTGGCAGAAACTGTTGTCACCGCGCTTGGCATCAGTAGATCTCAAAAATCACTTACTTATTCTGCGCAACAGGTGAATGCAGACCAACTGCGTCAGATTCCTGCCACCTCTGTCAATAATGCCCTTAGTGGTAAAATTGCAGGAGTCCAGGTAAGAAGCCAGTCAACGGTCGCCCTTGGCCGGGATGCATCTATCCGGATCCGGGGTGCAGGTTCCCTCAATGACAAACAACCTCTTTATGTGGTCGATGGAACTCCTGTGGCTAGTGCCCAGGATATTTCGGTGGACGACATAGAGGCCATGACCGTACTAAAAGGACCCAGCGCTACAGCACTGTATGGACAGCGCGGTGATGCCGGCGTCATCGTCATCCAGACAAAAAAAGCTACAAACAAGCAAAACCTGGGTATCGAAATCAATTCAGGTACCTTTTTCGACAAAGTTTACATCCTGCCTCGCTACCAAAACTCGTACGCAGGGGGTGGCGCTGCGGACCTGATCGAATTCAACTGGAAACAAGGTATGCCTGATGAATGGAAAGTATTTGAAGGAAAATATCACCACGATTATTCGGACGACGCTTCATGGGGCCCCAGAATGGTTGGACAGGAATATATTCCCTGGTATTCATGGTATGTAGGTACCCCGGCCTTCGGCCAGACCGCTAAACTTGTGCCACAACCTAATAATATCCGCGATTTTTATGGTACTGGCGTCACGCTCAACAATAATGTTAGCCTGAGCAAAGGGGGAGAAGGATATAACGTTAGACTTTCTTATACCAATCAGAATATAAAAGGTTTGCTGCCTTATTCCGGTGCCAATAAAAACACCATCAACACCAGCGCTAGATTCGACCTGGGCAAATACCTGACCGCCTCTACCAATATCAACGTATCCAACTGGGTGGTCAATGGCCAGTTTGATGATGGATATGCTAATCAGTCCTCAGGATCTTTCAATCAGTGGTTCCACCGCGACCTGGACCTGGACAAAATAAAAGAATACCAGGGTATGAAGTCCCCGGAAGGCATCCTGTCCTCCTGGAATCACAACAATCCAGGCAACTATCTCAGCAGCCCGCTTTCTTTTTATGGTGGAAACTACTGGTATAATTTTTACGATTTTTTTGATAATATCGACCAGAGTTCCAAACGAACCCGCTTGTTCGGAGATGTAAGTCTCACATTCAAACCCTTTAGAGACTTTACCATCCAGGGTTGGGCCAGGAGGAACCAAATCGAAGTGGTCAATGAAGGATTCGGGCGCGGCATTCTTGAAAATAGTGCCACACAGACCGGATTCAAATCCTATTATTATTACAACCAGGGCTATTATGAACCTACCAATGGCGCCCCGGGTAAGGAGGACAACTATGAAGTCCTGGCTTCCTACCATAAACGTTTCGGGGAACTCTCATTTGATGTCAAAGGCGGTGGGAATATTCGTAAAGTACAGTTTTCGAGTATTTCAGGGGCTACGGTGGATGGTCTTTCCGTACCTGACCTGTTTACCCTTTCCAATTCGAGGACAACTCCGATTACCTTTGGCAGTGGACGTTCTTTCAAACGCGTAAACAGTCTTTATGGTACGGGTACCCTGGGTTACAAAGACTTCCTCTATATTGACTTTGCAGCTCGTAACGACTGGAGCAGCGCACTTCCTAAGGACGCCAACTCCTATTTTTACCCATCCATAGGGATAAGCTTCCTCTTCAGTGAATTGCTTGGAATCAAGGACCTTTCTTTTGGAAAAATCAGAGCCAGCTGGGCCCAGGTCGGATCTGACCTGGATGCTTACCAACTTGCCCTGAATTATGGCGTAAACTCCAACCAGTGGAACGGGGCTTTCCTCATGGGCACTCCGGATGCCCTGGTAGATCCCAATATCCGTCCCTCCCTTTCTTCCGCCTATGAAGGAGGTATCGATCTAAAATTCTTCAGCAATCGCCTGGGAATTTCCGGTACGTATTATAAAGAAAATAAGATCGACGAGATCCTCAACGTACCGGTTTCAGCGACCAGTGGCTTTGCCTCTAAGAACATCAACGCTGGCCGGGTGGAACGGGACGGGGTTGAACTTACCCTGGATGTAAACCCGATTTCCACCAAGAAAGTAAACTGGAATCTGACTTTTAACTGGGCTAAAAACACAACCAAAATTATCGACCTGGCAGATGGCATAGATGCCATCATCCGGGAAACGGGGACTTTCGGTGCCAGTTCCGGCGCTCGCCTGGTACACCAGGTCGGCCAGGAATGGGGCCAGGTTCGCGGTGGTGGCATCAAACGCAATGGTGCTGGGGTTGCTATCCTGGATGCTTCGGGTCTTTTCATAAACGTGCCTGATACCTATTTCGGATCTGTTCTGCCAGATTTTACTGGAGGCATCCTTAACGAAGTGAACGTGGGCAATTTCTTCGCCAACTTCAACATCGATTTCTCCAAAGGAGGCGTATTCTATTCCCTGTCCGACCATTGGGGTAAATTCTCAGGTCTCTTTGAAGCTACCGCTGAACTCAATGACAAAGGCAACCCTAGCCGGGATGCCGTAGCGGTTGGGGGAGGGGTGCATGTCACCGGTGTTGACGCTGAAGGTAAAGCAGTCGATACCTATGTTGACGCCCAGACTTACTGGCATCAGTTCAGGAATAAGAGTATTGCCGAAGACAATATCCATGCGTTGGATTTTGTAAAACTGAGAGAGGTTAATATTGGTTATAAAGTGCCTACCCAGAAAATAGGCATCAAATACATCAAGAATTTGGTGGTATCCTTTATCGCACGCAACCCATGGCTCATTTCATCCAAGACCAAAGACTTCGATCCTTCCGAGATTGGCCAGAGTTATGGTGAAAACGGCCAGTTCCCAGGAACCCGTTCCTTTGGCTTTAACGTAAAGATTGGCTTCTAAAAAAAATCAAATATGAAAAAATCATTTAAATTTATATTCACTGTAGCGGCGGCTGTCCTATTCAGTACCTGCTCCCTTTCTGATTTTGGTGATCTCAACCGGAATCCGAATGCTACTACCATACCGGTGACCTCCGCCCTCCTGACCAACGTGTTGTCTGGACTGGGTGGTTGGACCCTGGGAATGAATGAAGGGCTTTACTGTCAGTATTTTTCTGAGACTCAGTACACCGATGCTTCCCTTTACTCCGTCATCCAGATCAATTTTACGGGCAACTATTCAGGTGCCATGTACGACCTGCAGAATATCATCGACAACAATACCAATCCGGGTACCAAAGATGAGGTCCTGGCCAACGGCTCCAACGCCAACCAGATCGCAGTGGCCCGTATCCTTCTGGTTTACCACTATATTCACCAAACCGACCGTTTTGGCGATGTACCCTACAGCGAAGCACTCAAGGGCGATGCCAAACCGGCCTACGATACCCAATTGGATATCTACAAAGGTTTTTACAAAGAACTTAAAGAAGCCATTGCCCAATTTGACAATGGCCTGTCAGCTCAAGGTGATATTCTTTTTAATGGCGACAAAGCCAAATGGAAAAAGTTTGCCAATTCCCTGAGGCTGGTGCTTGCTATGCGCTTGTCCAAAGCGGATCCCAATCTGGGCAAGGCAGAATTCGCCGCAGCCTTTTCCGATCCGGCAGGCTACCTCGCTTCTGCATCGGAGGATGTGACCGTCCATTACCCGGGTGCTGCTTTTAAAAATCCCTGGTTTAATTTATACGACGGCAGAAAGGACTATGCGATCAGCACGGTGATGGTAGATCAATTGAAAGCATGGAATGACCCACGTCTCCAGGCTCTGGGTAATCCCAATCCCCAGGGAATTGTTAAGGGGATTCCTTACGGGCTTACCCGAGATGCAGCAATTGCCTTCACCAATGCCAATCCAGACTGGTCCCAAATCCTGGCCACCAAATGGCGGACTCAGAGTTCCCCCTTGGTCGTTCTTTCTGCTTCCCAGATCCTGTTGACGATAGCAGAGGCTATTCACCTCGGATGGGTAACCGGCAATAAGTCGAAGTTTTATACTGATGGCATCAAGGCCTCCTGGGAAAGATGGGAAGTGTACGATGAACAACGTTTCCTGGGGTATATCTCTCCGTCTCAGACCGGGACCGATCTGATCGCCCTGACGGGGGCTGCCAGTGACCTACAAAAAATCAATCTTCAGAAATGGGCTGCTATCTATCCGGATGGAAGGAGTGGCTGGACAGAATGGAGGAGGACCAATACTCCAGTTCTGACACCGACCCCTTCAGCGGTAAGCGCTTCCAAACAGATTCCAAGACGATTCTCTTATCCTTCAGTGGAGTATAACCTGAACCGGGAAAACCTGGATGCCGCTCTCGGACGCCTGGGTGCTGCAGATAACCAGGACGGCCGGGTATGGTGGGATAAACAATAATTATTAATCTCAAACACAATACAATTAATATGAAATTCAAATATATATTCGGTCTCCTTGCCTTGCTTGGTTTTGCCTCCTGCATTGAGGAAGGCACAAATGCCATTGAAGGATTCGGGGGCAACTACGTTAGAATTTCCGGTGCGGATAATGAACTAAATGCCATCGGTTTTAGCGCCAAACCCGGATCGACCACTTTACCCTTATTCACGGTGCAGCGCGATGCCACTTCTGAAGATAATCTGAATACTTCTGTGGAGGTTCAACTAGCCCTGGACCCCACGTTGATCGCGGCATACAATACAGCCAACGGCACGAACTTCATTGACATGCCTGCAAATCTGTATACCCTGAAATCGCTTAAAGTGACTTTCGGCCCGGGCGAATTCGCTAAAAAGGTCACCATCACCGTGGATCCTTCCACCTTTGATTTGAGTAAATCCTATGCCATTGGTATAAAAATAGCTTCTTCTTCCAACGGATACAGCATTGTCGAATCGGCTAAAAGCGGTCTTTTCAATATCCTGGTGAAAAATGATTACGACGGGATTTATAAAGTGACCGGAACCATGGTAGACTACGTCAGTGCTGCTTTAACGGGATATTTTCCAATGAATTATCATTTGGTCACTTCCGGTGCAGTCACGGTTGACGGTTATGATCCGGATGTATGGCATGCCCCCTTCGTTCCCATTTATAGCGGTACCGCGGTTTCCGGCTATGGCTCTTTCAGCCCGGTTTTTACTTTTGATCCGACTACAAATAAAATAATAAGTGTTACCAATTATTATGGACAACCAGCTGGAAATACTCGTTCTGCTGAAATAGATCCCTCCGGTATCAATAAGTTTAACGCCAACGACCACAGTATTGATGTCAAATTTTTTATGAAACAAACAAGTGTTGTCCCGGCAGCTCCGCATATCCGGGTGGCATTCGATTGGCATATGGAATATATCGGCCCCCGGTAGTCCGACCTAAAAATGAAAATACTACAGCTTCTGGATATTCCAGGTTTTTTTTAATCCTGGTAAACCGATCTGCACTTAATTTAAAAAGTTTACTCTACTTAGTATGAAAAAAGGCCCCGGATTAAAAGGGGCCTTTTTTCTTTGATTTTCAACCTAATGGAAAATTTACTATAATCGGCAAATAAATTTTTTTTACCAACTTGATGACTACTAAAACAGACTATTTTAATTATTTTTCTTAACAGTATCGTTCACATCATTCAGAATGTAATCGTTATCTTTCTAACGGTTTTCTAACCTGACTAAATCATTTTTTAAGCTATTTATATGAAAAGACAATACCTAACCTGGCTATTAGCCTTATTTACAATTCTTTCCATTTCAAATCTTTCTGCTCAATCCATTACCGGAAAAGTCAGCGCCCAATCCGATGCACAATCGCTGATCGGTGTTTCCATTTCTGTAAAGGGATCCACAGTAGGTACGATTACTGATGTGGATGGTAATTATGAAATTGCTGCAGGACCCAATGATGTCTTGATTTTTACTTATATAGGATATACCGCGATAGAAGAGTCGGTCAATGGCAGGTCCGTGATGGATGTATCCCTCGCTGAAGACGTAAAAACCCTTCAGGAAGTTATTGTGACCGGTTATGGAACCCAAATCAAACGCGATCTTACCGGTAACATTGCTAAAATCAAAGCCAGTGAATTTAAAGACATCCCC
>JAWXBI010000035.1:0-3470 GCA_034439915.1 Saprospiraceae bacterium
GAAAAATTTAAATCAATCAGGTGATGAATAGAATTGAGACGGTAACAAAAACTATAGTAGACCAGGGTATCCTCCCATTGTATTTCAATGCGGATGAAACCATAAGTCTGGAGGTATTGAGAGCTTTATATCGTGCCGGTATCAAAGCCGTGGAATTTACAAACCGGGGCGAAGCAGCATTCCGGAACTTCAGGAAACTGGTTTCCTTGAGCAAAGCCGAAATGCCAGATCTGGAATTGGGTATTGGAACAATAAAAAATTTAAGCCAGGCTGAAATGTTTTTTGATGCCGGCGCTGATTTTATGGTTAGTCCGGGTTGGGTGGCTGAAGTAGCGGAATTCACTCAAAAAAATGGATTGTTCTATGCACCGGGATGTATGACTCCCACTGAAATCATAGCGGCTGAAAATACTGGAATCGGCTTTATAAAATTATTTCCAGGCAACCTGTTAGGACCGGAATTTTTAACTTCCATCAGGGAGATCTTTCCCCATTTATTATTTATGCCTACCGGTGGGGTAGACATCACCCGCGAAAGTATCGAAAGCTGGTTTAAGGCAGGGGTATGCGCTGTGGGCATGGGGAGCAAACTGATCAGTAAAAAACTGATGGAAGCCAGGGATTTTGCAACCATTGAAGCCGAAACTAAAAAAGTAATGGAAATTATTCAATCGATTAAGAAGTGAACATATCCTCGAATTAATAAATCAAATAAATGAGCCTTTCATCGTTTAAACCGGTTACCCATTGAAAAAAATAGTCAGTTTTGGAGAGATCATGCTGCGGCTGACTCCATTCCACTACCAGCGGATTGAACAGGCTAAAACCCTGAGTATCGAATACGGTGGTTCCGAATCCAATGTCGCTGCGAGCCTTGCCCAATTAGGAACAGCAGTAAATTATGTATCCCGTGTTCCGGATAACAGTTTTGGGCTTAGTGCCCTGGCATGTATGGAAGGTTGGGGGGTGAATACCCAACATTGTATATATGGAGGAGATCGGCTGGGGATCTATTTTGTGGAAACAGGAGCCGGACGTCGTAATTCAAAAGTTATCTATGACCGGACGGGCAGCAGCATGTACCACTTGTCTCCGGGCATGATCAATTGGGCGACCATATTTAAGGATGCCCAATGGTTCCATTGGTCAGGTATTACCCCTTCTATCAGTCAATCTGCTGCCAACGCCTGTAAAGAAGCCGTCCTGGCAGCCAGGGAAGCGGGCCTGATGATTTCCTGCGACCTGAATTACAGGTCTAAATTGTGGAAATACGGAGTGCATCCTGATAAAATTATGCCTGAGTTGATTCAGGATTGTGATGTCATATCCGGGGATGAAGATGTCCTGGATACCTATTTTAAAATCAAGTCCAATAACCGTAAGGATGCATTTGAAAAATTACAAAACAGGTTTCCCAACGCTAAATTTATCAGTTTCACGGAACGGGAAGGACTTTCGGCTACCCATAATACCTATCAGGGATATTTATTTCATGATAACCATATTTATGAATCAAAAAAGCATGATATTCCGGATATTATTGACCGATTAGGCACAGGGGATGCATTTATTGCAGGACTGATCCATAAGTTGCATGGCGCCAATCAGTATAAGGAAGAAATCCAGCTGTGTATTGATTTTGCCACTGCTGTTGCAGTACACAAACATTATGTCGCCGGGGATATCAACATTGTTTCAAAAGAGGAAGTAGAAAGCCTTATGGCCGGAAATACAGGGGCAAAAGTCAGGAGATAAAGAACAGGATGAGGATTACAGAATAAGATTAAATACAGCTACAAATAATACATGGAAAAATCTGGTACTTATCGTTGGACGGTCGTCGCCTTGTTGTTTTTTGCCACGACCATCAATTACCTGGACCGGCAGATCATCGGATTGCTAAAACCGGTGATCGAAGTTGAATTCAATTGGACCGAAAAAGACTATGCCAATATTGTGATGGTATTTTCAATGGCCTATGCTTTAGGGCTTTTTCTCTTTGGACGGTTTGTAGATAAATTCGGTACCAAGATCGGGTATCTGGTTTCTATTGTAGCCTGGAGTATAGCCGCCATGATGCATGGATTAGTTTACACAACTGCTGGTTTTATGGGTGTCCGCGCTTTCCTGGGATTGGGGGAAGGTGGTAACTTTCCATCTGCCATCAAATCAGTGGCTGAATGGTTTCCTAAAAAAGAACGTGCCCTGGCAACCGGGATATTCAATTCAGGAGCCAATATCGGTGCCGTCGTAGCGCCAATTGTAGTACCCCTATTGTTGGTTGCCTATGGGTGGCGAATGGCTTTTGTCCTCACAGGTGCGGTAGGATTTATATGGGTGATATTCTGGTGGATTTATTATGAAATACCGGCAAAACAAAAAAGATTAAAACAGGAAGAATTTAATCTGATCCACAGCGACCCCGTCGATCTGGAACCCGAAAGTAAACCCATACCCTGGATCAAACTCTTTGGTATCCGGCAAACCTGGGCATTTGTCGCCGGTAAGTTAATCCCAGATCCAATCTGGTGGTTTTTTCTCTTTTGGTTGCCCTCTTATTTTTCTTCCACTTTTGCTATTGATCTTAAGAAGCCAAGCCTGGAATTGATATTCGTTTACACCTTTACTACCATTGGCAGCATAGGCGGAGGGTGGTTGTCTGGTTTTCTTATTCAAAGAAACTGGCCGGTATTTAAAGCCAGGAAGACAGCTATGCTGATCTATGCCATCCTGGTGACCCCGATCATTTTCATCCAATATGCCGATTCAAAATGGCTGGTGGTGTCCATGATATCCTTAGCGATGGCTGCCCATGCGGCCTGGAGTGCCAATATCTTTACTACCGTATCGGACATGTTCCCTAAAAGAGCCGTTAGCAGTGTAGTAGGTATCGGTGGCATGGCAGGTGGTATCGGGAGTATTATATTTCCTTTATTTGTAGGCTTTTTGCTGGATAAATATAAAATGTTAGGTAATATCCAAACCGGATACAATATCCTTTTTGTAATCTGTGGCTTTGCTTATTTGGTTGCCTGGGGTTTGAATCACCTGTTTGCACCTAGAATGGAAAAGGTAGAAATATAATCGCGGAGGTGGTTAAATCAAACCTACCAAAACATCCGGTAAAAAGTATCGTTGCCCGGTCATCTGATCATTTCACTATTGCTGCTCTGGTATAGGTAGATTTTTTATCTTCATACCAAATTCGTTTTGCCTTATGTCTCAAACCCGGCAGTTGGCAGCTATTTTGTTTGCCGATATAGTTGGTTTTACCCGGATCATGCAGGAAGATGAACGTAAGGCCAATACACAAAGAAAAAAATTGTACCAAACACTGGAAGGTCAATCTCTATTGCACCAGGGCAAAATCCTAAAATTCAGTGGAGATGGCATACTATGTATGTTTCAAAGCCCCATCGAAGCGGTTAGGGCTGCTATATCGATCCAGGAAGTTATGCAACAGACCCCCC
>JAWXBI010000036.1:0-5276 GCA_034439915.1 Saprospiraceae bacterium
GTGCGAAGGAGTTTACTCCGTCGGGGATACGCTGTTGTTTTGAACCCTCCACACCCATAGCAATAAATTGCAATACCCAAGCCCCCATTGTTTTTAAATCCTCCTTCATAAATGACAGTTCACACGTAGCCTATGAATGTCAAAACCATATATATTTTGATTTTTTTCTTAACATCCCGTCTTACAATTAAGTATAGTTTTGCAGCCATGATTCGAAGGCTTTTTCACACCGGTTTATTATTTTTTTTATTTATTCATTTCCCCTCCGCACAGTCCGGGCTCAGTTGTGATGGGAATCGGTATCTCCGGGAAGTTTTTGACTCGGTGAAAGTCACCACCCAACAGTATGGAAAAAACATCAGCCTGGTGGGGGATAGCCTGGCTCTGTATATGGACATTTATGAACCGGCTGGTGACCTTGCGACAAAAAGGCCGGCCATGGTACTGGCTTTCGGAGGGACCTATATTTCCGGGGACCGAACCCAGTTGGGTTACCTGGGCAGGTTATTTGCGCAACACGGTTATGTGGTAGCTTGTATAGACTACCGGATATGGCCGCTGTTTATCCTGGGATTTCCCGATTCGGCAGCTATAATAGATGTGGCGATGAAGGCAATGGGGGATATGAGGGCCTCCATCCGGTACATCAAGTCACAGGCTGATGTATTCAAGATTGACACCAACCTGGTCTTTGCCGGTGGGGTTTCTTCCGGTGCTATTACAGCTATCCAGGTGGCCTACCTGGATGCGGGGGATCAAGTTCCTGATTTTTTGAAAAAAGTCATTGACTTTAATGGGGGATTGGAAGGCAGTAGTGGAAAAAATACCATGAATTACAGCAGCAAAGTCAGGGGAGTCCTCAATCTTTCGGGTGCTATTTTTGACCTCAACTGGATCGATCCGGGTGAGCCGGTAATGATCAGTATGCACGGCACCGCAGACAATATCGTGCCTTATGGCGATGGAATAGCTGCAGGGCTTGTCGGTGTAAAAGGAAGCGGGGTCATCCATCCGGTCTTGAAATCAAAAAACATCAAAGAGTCCCTGATCTCCGTGCAGGGAGGAGGCCATACCGATATTTATTTCGAGCCTCAGTACGCACATTTTGTGGATAGTTTTGTGAATGTGGCTAAAAAGTTTTTGCATGGAGAAATCTGCAACCTGACCTCACCCACCCGTCAACAGGAAATCATTCAGGCAAAAATATATCCGACCCCTGCTATTGATTATATCATGGTGGAGTCCTCCCAAAACCGGTTAATCCAATCTGCAAGGCTTATTGATATCATGGGTAGGTCCGTTCCGCTTCAGTTTCATCAAAATAAAATTGATCTGCATCGCAACCTGAGCCCTGGGATGTATATGCTGGAATTGAATTACCGGGGCGGGACTCAGCGGGAGGTGGCCAAGGTGGTCATCGGGGATTGAATCCAAAATGTATTCCCGCAGAACACGCTGAATTTCGCAGAAAACTTCACTTGGTGAATCGCATTTGATAAAATCAAAAGGCTTGCGCATCCATTCTTTTCTGCGTTATGCTGCGAAATCAGCAGGCAAAATTAAATTCATCAATGCGATCAAGAATAAATCAAAATGTATTCCCGTAAAACATGCGGAATTTCGCAGAAAAGCTTCGTCAGGTGTATCGAATTTGCGAAGTTAAGAAAGCTTGCGGAGCAAGTTCATCTGCGTAAATCTGCGAAATCAGCGGGAAATATTTCAACGTCAACCCGGAGTATTCATTTTTACAAGTCCCAGTGTTTTACCAACTGCTCTAAGATGGGAAAAACAGAATACTGAATAAATTTTTGGGACATCTCCCAGGGTATATACTCCTTTAAATTTGCTTATTACACATGCCCCATCACTCACAGTAATTTAATTCAGGTTTGGGGCCAAGATTCTACGCGGTGGCATGGGAGCTAGCTTTGATCAGGCCTTCGACGATACCTGGGAATTTGATGGCACCGGTGGACAAATAGAATTAAATTAAAACAGGACCCGGGCAGCGCACCTCCCCGGGGTATGCTTTCGAATGGAAAAAACTGGCTGCTACAGGTCCGCCGGCGTTAGCCGTGGGACCTCTGGCTTACGATAAACATCGTGACCGGGTGGTTCTGTTCGGAGGCCGGCTCGGATGGCCCAGAGATGCCGATGATACCTGGGAATGAGATGGTGATCAATGGATTGAGATGAGGTAGCATATTCACTATTTCGGATATCCCGGCTCGTTTTTGATGCGCAGGATTTGGCGCAGATGCCGGTCCGTGTGCCCGAAATGAACCACCATGAGTGCATGGATGCTCCTTCTTTTTTCTTGTCCCCACCTGAATGTAAAATGTGCTTTCAGGTCATAGGTGGTATGGCGAATGAAGTCTATGATATGATCTCGTCCAAAAAGGAAAAAATCCAGGTTATCGGAACCTTTCATTAGTCCTAAAGGATCTGCATTCCATTCAGCTTTATGCGGGCTCGGGTCACTCATCCAATTCAAATAGGAACTATCTGGTTTCGACAGGCTGTCCAGAAGAGGATCCGGGGGAATGCTTAACATAATGTCTGCTTCCTGGGCAAAAATCCGTTCATACAACCCGAGATGTTCAAGTACTTGCCCAATCGACCATTTAGTGGAGTCTTGTTTGTATCGCCATTGTTGACTACTCAGACTTTTGGTTTCATTTATGATTTCAAGTTTGGTGCGTTCGAGGTTTTGCACCAGGTAGATCCTATCCTTTTCCGTCCAAAGCCGCAGCACTTGGCCATGGGCTGGCTGGAGCAAGGCAAAATAAAACAATACACTTGTAAAGATAAATTTCATAAAAGAGTTAATACACTGGTTAAATCGTGATAAAATTTGTTCCTACAGGTCTGTCCTATCGGAGAAAATATATATTCCTCCCAGCCCGGCCTAACGAAGTCCAATATATAAATTTTAATTTTTGGAAACCGGATACCGTTGTTCGAGTGTCTCCAGACCTCGAACAAATATGCTTAATCACTTTTGGGTCATTAAAAACCAGAACAACCGAAATGGATTAAGTAATAAAACTAATTTAAAAGTTATTCAAACCTACCATTCCTTCTTATACGTCCTTCTCCTCTTATGCAATTTATAATTATACCCCTTCCACAACAACTGCACCTGCACATTGGTCTCCAACTCCGGATTGGACTCCACTTTGGAGATCTTGTATTTTATGGCTGTTTTGGTGATTTCGTAAAATATAGAGGCGTGCACCCCTTTGTTGCGCCAGGCCGGATCCGTACCGATGAGATAGAGGTCTAGCCGATCGTTGTGGCGAAGAGCTTGCCATAGATGATACCAACCAAATGGAAACAACCTGCCCCTGGTTTTTTGTAAAGCTTTACTTATGGAAGGGAGGGCAATACCAAAGGCAATTAAGTTATCTTCCTGGTCCGCCACCAGAGATATAAACTCTGGTTTTAATATTTTGGAATATTTACGCACGTATAGATTGACTTGTTCCGGCTCAAAAGCCACAAAACCGTGAAGATCTTTATGCGTTTTATTGATGAGTTCAAAAACTTTTATCGCATAATGATTGACATCAGCGCGGGTTTTGATGGTGACCGTGTGCAATTTGTATTTCTGTTTGAGCACTTCGTCAAAGCGGATAAATCGCTCGGAAATCTCGGTGGGACATTCCAGTTCATGTTCAATCCAGTCTACTGCTTTGGTATAGCCCAGTCTTTCGATATGGTCGACATAATATGGAAAGTTGTACATAGTAGCCATGGTAGGCAACTGGTCAAAACCCTCTACGAGCATACCTGCTTTGTCGAGGTTGGTAAAGGTCATGGGACCTTCCAGTTCGTTCATCGCATGGGCTTTTGCCCAGGATTCCATTTCATTTAAAAGCGTCTTACTGACTTCTTTGTCATCCTCAAAATCAAACCAGCCAAAGCGGGCTTTTGATTTTTGATAGAGTTGATTTTCCCGTTGATTGATAATACCAGCAATTCGTCCTGCGATTTTATTGTTTTTGTAAACCAGCAGAAGTTTGAGTTTACAATATTTCAGTACCGGGTTATGCCGGGAAGAAAACAAATCGTATTCATCGGATATCAGGGGAGGCACCCAATACGGATGATTTTTATACAGGTCAAACGGGTATTGTATAAATTTCTTCAGGGCAGAAAGGTCTGAAGGATTGATTTCGATCACCTGGATGGACATGGGTTTATTTGTTCCGGTTCAGCAATTCGTTGAGCAATGAAATTAAATTTATTTTTCGGCCGGGGTCTACATTCACCTGATTTAGAGCAGCAGTGGCTTGTTGACTATACTCAAGGGTGAGTTGTCGGAGATAATCACCAGCTTCGTATTTATCAAACAAGCGGACGACCCTGGTAATTTTATCCGGTTCATCCTCCTGATATAAGCTCAGCAATTCTTCTCTATCGGCTTCGCTGGCCCGTTCCATGGTCTTGATGTACAATATTGTTTTTTTATTCTGCCTGATGTCCCCTCCAGATTTTTTCCCAGTCTGTACCCCGTATACATCCAGGTAATCATCGATCAACTGAAAAGCCAGACCAGTATGTAGCCCCATGGTATAAAGGTTCTCCTGGTCATCTTTGGTTGCGCTGGCAATCCGGGCCCCCATCTGTGCGGCAGCGCCTAGCAATACGGCGGTCTTATCGCGGATCATTTCCAGGTAATCCATCTCATTGACCCGGTCCATTTTTTCAAAATTGATATCCCTTTGCTGGCCTTCGCATACCTGCACAGCGGTTTGGTTCATGAGTTGGATCAGGTCATAGGCTAAGACCGGCTCGTACCGGCTGAGTAATTCATAGGTATGGACAAACATCCAGTCGCCGGATAATATCGCCGCATTGGTATCATACCGGATATGCACCGTAGGCTGGCCCCGCCTCAATGGCGACTGGTCCATGATATCATCGTGCATCAATGAAAAATTGTGAAAAACCTCGATGGCCAGCGCTCCAGCCAGAGAAGAATCAATCTGGTCTTCGAAGAGTTGGTGAGCAGCCAGTGTAAATACCGGTCTGAGCCGCTTTCCTCCCAGATCCATGAGGTATGAAGCGGGTTGATAAAGTTCAGCGACCTTGCCTTGAAATGAATTGGCTTTTCTGAAATGTTCAAATAGGGTAACCAGCTGTTCGACAGAAAGCATGGCGGAAAAATAAGACGATTAAACGAGATTCGAGAAGCGAGAAACGAGACTCGAGAATCGAGTAGCGAGAAGTGAGACTCGAGTAGTGGGTAGCGAGAAATGAGAAATGAGAAA
>JAWXBI010000037.1:0-37870 GCA_034439915.1 Saprospiraceae bacterium
GGGGTTTCGGAGTAAAACTTCTCAAAAACACCCGCGTTACCTGCTTTGGAGGAGTTAAACTCCGACATCCCTGTTTCGGAGGAGTTATACTCCGACATCCCTGTTTCGGAGGAGTTATACTCCGACTTCCCTGTTTCGGAGGAGTTATACTCCGACTTGGAGAATTATTATACGGAATTTCTGGGGGTTTCGGAGTAAAACTTCTCAAAACACCTGCGTTAGTAACAAAAAAAAAGCCCCTGATCCAGGGGCTTTTTTTTTGCAATTTCTAAGCGTTTACCTATCGCTGAATGATAAATTTTTTGGTTTTAGTACCTTCATCGGTTGATATACGCATCAGGTAGGTACCCGGGGTATAGTTTCTGACATTAAAGTCAAAAGATTCCTTTAATATTCCTTTCTGGCTTTGGAACTGAAGTACACGGCCGCTGATATCGGCGATAATAAAATTGGCATCCGTCTTTTTATCAAAATTAACCTGGGCACGGATAATGTCTGAAGTAGGATTGGGACTCAACTGCAAGGTGTAATCGGGTAAAGCGATTTCATCCACTGAAGTGGAAATATCCAGTCTTAACCTTGCTACGGGGGCAAAGGAACCTCCCCATTGGCCTGCTCCGTATAACAAACTGCCTATGTAATAATATTCAATATCCGTTTCCACATAATTATACGCTTTGTTGGAGGCGTCTTTATAGGATACCCCTACCAGGTAACGGGTGCCTTTTTTCAAAGGGACTTTATCGGTGAAATTTACGATTTCCTGAATAACCACCGTAGCCACTTCCGCTTGATCTTCTTTAAAGTCATAAGTGCCGATGCCTACGATTTTTATCTGAGCGGGATTTTCTGTGATCGATTTATTTAAATCAAAATTGTTAAAATCCGGGGCTATCGTAGGCAACAATTCAGCCAGATAAATGGTGACCGGTTTCCCTTTCAGCATGCCATCTGCTCTGTCCATAAATGCTCCGAAAGTAACTTCGCTTGCGCTGAATTTATCTGTAGCCTTCCAATCGGTAGAAGTATTGTAAAGATTCCCGATAAAATAGTCGCCATCGTTGGGAGATCGTACACCGGAGTTGATATTCTGTCCATCATCTTTGGCAAAGAGATTTTCCGTAACCACAAAATCCTGCGACTGGGAATTATTGGTCGGGTCAGCATCGGCCAGGCTGCCGGGCCCCGGTTCTACAGAATAAGTAAGGGTATAAACGTCCGGTACCATTTTTCCGGGTACATATTGTTTCATGAAAAAAAACGTGGTATCCCTGGCGCCTGAAGCCAGATTGGGAACAATAAGGGAGTCACGATGGAAGAATGCCCCCAGGCTGTTGGTGACCTGGACTTTCATCTTCAGGTTTACAGCTGCCGTAGAGCCAAAGTTAGCTATATCAGCAGAAAATGTACTGGTGTCAGTGGTTATTTGACTTGCAGGAGTCGCAAAACTAAATGGGAAGAAAAATTGGTCAGGCTGGACTGCAATATCAAACTGGGCTCTACCCAGGAGTTGGACATCATCGATAATCCAGGCATAAAAGTCTCCGTTAAATATAAATTTGATCCTGGCTTGTGCTTGATTGGCCAGGGCAGGTAATTCGATTTTTAAAAATTTACCTACCGGTGTAAGTTCTTGAGCTTGTAAATCTTCATTAACTTCTATCGGCGTAGCCCAGGTGGTCCCGCCATTGGTAGAGTAAGAGATCGAAGTAGTACCATTTAATCCTCGGTACAATTCAAAAAACTTGAGGGTGACGGAATTGAATGAACTGCAGTTAATAACAGGGGAGATCAACTCTCCGTGATGGTTTGGATAGGGTGGAGGACCAGACGGTATTTTTAAGGTGTCCCCTTGGGTAGTCAGGTAATCGGCATCAAATATCATGGTTCCATTATAGGCAGTAGGCGCATCGATTACATAACTTCCAAGTAATCCTCTTGTGATCCCTTTGGAGTTCCAGGTAAAGGTGTCTTTGGGAGCACTTATACCCACCGACGTCCAGGCACCCTTACTCCCATTAAATGTTTCGGAGTAGAGTACCGGTTCAGTCCCCGTCGGATCATTAAAATATAAATAGCCCTGCGTTCCGGCACCGGCAGCTTTTATACGATTGCCATTGGCTAATGAGATCATAACACTGGGAATGGTGATTGCCGGATCTGTTATTCCGAATGAAGAAATACCACCGGCAACATTATTAATGATTATCATGCCTTTGGCTCCAAGACGTTGGGCCCGTAAAGCTTTCTGATCAAAAAAACAATCACCCCGGTCGATCAATACAATTTTACCTTGAATATTATTGACTATCGTGTCACAGGCGCGTGCACTTCCTGATCCATTGTTGGCAACGATCAATTCACCTCTAAGGGTGTCGGAAAATCCGTTTCCGAATAAAGCCCTGGCAACCGGATAATCACCGGCAATGGAGGCAGGAGAAACAATCCTCAGAGTTGATTGAGCCTGAATGGCCAGGCAGAAAATCGTTAGTGTGAAGGAGTATATAATCTTTAACATTTTACTTAAAATAATTTTGCGTCAAAAATAGTATTAATTGTTGTTTTGAATAAGTTCTTCTTTACGGATGGCATACACCCCTGGTTTACTACATACCAAACCCGCAGCTATATTAGCGAGGCTAGCTATAGACTCCAGAGATAACGCTTGAATAACACCAAATGTTGCAATTGCGGTGACCGTATCACCAGCCCCACTGACATCGGATACTTTGCGTATTTCCGTGGGGACAATCAGGCTCTTCTGACCATCTGAAATAAATATTCCATGTTCTGCCAGGGTAATCATGGTATACTTGTTTTTTAATAGTGCTCGAAGGTAACGATCGGCCTCTTGCAGGGACTCCAATTCGGGTTTTATCGAAAATGGCATTTGTTGGGCACATTCTTTAAAATTGGGTTTAAAAAGCGTGCACCCGGTATAAGCAAAAAAATGGTTCTTTTTGGGATCCACTACTACCGGTATTCCACTAGACGCCGTCAGCTGATTCAGCCGGGCAATAATGGTCGAATTCATCATTCCTTTATTGTAATCTTCCAATACCAGGATAGCGGGTTGAAAACGCTGGATCACCTCGGTTATTTTTCCCGACAACAAATCACTTTCCTCAGCATCGATTTCTAACGTGGTCTCGTGATCAATCCGCAGTAGTTGATGAGAACCCGAAATGACCCGGCTCTTGGAAGTTGTCGGCCTGTTTTTAAGACGAATTAAATCGTGATTGATTTCTTCCAAATCCAGCATCGTCGTCAGAAAATCAGCCTCATCATCTTCTCCTGTAATGGAAACCAGATGGACTTCAGCTCCAAGTCCTTTTAAATTGGCTGCCACATTGGCGGCTCCTCCCAGGGCATGCCGGGTGTGTTTGTGATTCAGGATTGGAATAGGTGCTTCCGGTGAAATCCGGTCTACCGATCCATAAATATAGATGTCCAGAATAATATCGCCGATCACCAATACCCTGGCTCCTTCAAAGGCCTTTAAAGCAGATGCGATCGACATAATTTAAACCTGGATGAAGCCGCGAAGGTAGTCAATGATTTTTGCAGTCGCCCCCTGGTTTTCCACAAAATATACATGCAATTGTTGTTTTATACGATTTAGATCCTGCGGAAAGATAAGCGACCATTTTTTAATGAGGTCTTCGCTCTGTTGGATTTCAAATCCGAGTTTTTGGGCCAAAAAATCCTGGGCTTCCTTAAAGTTTTTGTGCCGTGGCCCAAAGAAAACCGGAATGCCATAAACTGCTGCTTCAAGGGTATTGTGGATACCTTGGTCAAATCCGCCTCCAATAAAAGCGGCTTGAGCGAATCCATAAAGACTATTTAACAGCCCAACACTGTCTAAAATCAGGACCGGGGTCTTTTCCCCTTTCCATTGCGAATAATACACGGGCTGGTAGGGTTTGAAAAGTGTATAGATATCATGGAGACGATTTGCCGTGGGATCGTGGGGAGCCAGGATCATCCGGAGTCCTGGGGTTTTTTCCAGGAATTCAAATAAAATCCTTTCATCTTCAGGCCAGGTGCTGCCGCCGATAAAAACGGTGGTTCCTTGCGACCAGGCGCTCAGTTGTTCCGATTTCTTAGGATGTTTTATTAAATCCAATACCCGGTCAATGCGGGTATCACCGGTTAAAAAAACCGTTGAAAACTTATGTTGTTCCAGGATATCGGCACTGAGTTGGTCCTGGACGAAAAAAGCCGTTCCTTTTTTTATGGTTTTCAGAAACCAATCAGCCCACCATTTAAGCGGAAAATAATGAGCTCGCCAGACATTTGAAATAAAAATGAAGGGTATTTTTTTTCGATCTAATTCAACCAGGTAATTAAACCAATATTCGTATTTAACAAATATCACCATACGGGGACGGATCCGGGCAACGAACCACTTTGCATTTCCCGGGAGGTCAAGGGGTAGATAGCCGACCCAATGGACCTGGTCATATTTTTTCCTCAATTCATATCCCGAGGAGGAAAAAAAGGTTAATATTAATGGAACTTCAGGCCATTCTTTTCTTAAGGCTTCGATGAGGGGCCGGCCTTGTTCAAACTCTCCAAGGGAAGCACAGTGGATCCAAACCGGAGATGAAGCGAATACCGGAAGGGCTTGTTGGTTGCGTCCCTGATACCAAAGTCTGAGTTTGGGGTGGAAAACGGCCGCCAATGGGATAATCCAAGATACCATCGTCATTAAAGCGGAATATAAAAATCGAATCATAATGAACTCAGTAATAAATGGTGTCCGGATTTTTTTTGCTGAATACGGGCACAATCCATTTGGCTTGAATCCCCAATAATCCATCAAACCGCCGACTGGTTGAAATATTGGGTTGGTCCAATTGGATATTTCGTTTTAGTTTGGTAAATCCTTGTGTAAAATGGATGGCCAGTTCAAAATTAATCAATCGGTTAGAGCTCAAATACCGGTAGGCCAATTGCTCTGAAATTGCCGGGCCGGCAGATAATCGGTCATAACCATAGCGGTATGCTCCACGGATAGGGGCAAATGTATTTCCCGGGTTTTGAAACCGTATCCAATGAATTAACCACCCCGGTTGAACTCCGATGACCAGGTTGCCTGCCTTTTGAATAGGAACCCTTTTCCCAATAAGCAGGCCAAATAGTGAGCCCCTCAGCCTAAGGTCTACCTGGGCCAACTGGTGGTCTTCTCCTATTAACTCCCCCTCTGGTGACCTTAAACCTGCGAGCACGTCTTCCCCAACCCTGCTGCCAAACAGGTATTGAAAACTTAACCCATACTCCCAGCTATTTTTTTTGAGTATCAGCGCCATTTGCAGTGAACCATGACCCCCATAACGAGGGGCCATATCAAATAAACTCTGCTGATAGCCATAACCCAATTGGATTAAAGCCCTGGGCAAGCTATCCTGAGCATTGAGCCCGGAGTGCATTCCGAAAAGGAACAACAGGACCAAACATGGGTAAGGTTTCACAGGCCGAAGGTAGTTTAACCCTAATTGAATTGACAGGTAGGCCGCTTTAAATTTGCGTGTCCCGGAGCTGGATATCAATGGGTTTTATTGCAAAAAAAATTGATTATCACGGCTTTATCTCCTTATATTTGCGGCTCTTTTTAGAGTAACAATCAATGAAAAAAGTGCTGATTACCGGTGCCGCCGGATTTCTGGGATCACATCTTTGCGACCGGTTTATCCGGGAAGGGTATTTTGTGATTGGCATGGATAATTTGATTACCGGCAGCCTGAGCAACATCGAACATTTATTTAAGCTGAAAACCTTTGAATTTTATCATCACGATGTCAGCAAATTTGTTTTTGTTCCCGGTGAGTTGGATTACATCTTGCATTTTGCGTCTCCGGCCAGTCCAATCGATTACCTCAAAATGCCTATCCAAACCCTTAAGGTGGGATCCCTGGGTACCCATAATTTATTGGGTTTAGCTCTTCAAAAAAAATCAAGGATTTTAATTGCCTCTACTTCAGAGGTATATGGCGACCCGTTGGAACATCCTCAAACTGAAGAGTATTGGGGCAACGTCAATCCAATTGGCCCCAGAGGGGTATACGATGAAGCTAAACGGTTTCAGGAGGCCATTACTATGGCTTATCACAATTACCATGGATTGGAGACTCGGATTGTCAGGATATTTAATACGTATGGCCCGCGTATGCGCGTTCAGGATGGCCGTGCACTCCCGGCATTTTTTTCTCAGGCTATCCGGGGAGAAGATATTACGGTATTCGGTGACGGATTGCAAACGCGATCATTCTGTTATGTGGATGACCTGGTTGAAGGGATATTCCGGTTATTATTAAGTGATTATCATCTCCCGGTTAACCTGGGTAATCCCGATGAAATCACCTTAAAGGACACCGCTCAGGAAGTATTGGATCTTGTGGGCAGCCTTTCTGAAATAGTCTATAGACCCTTACCTGTCGACGACCCGAAAACGCGCAGGCCCGATATTGCCAAGGCCAAAGCTTTATTGGATTGGGAACCCCGGATTTCGAGAGCAGAAGGCTTCAAACAAACGTTAGCATATTTTAAACAAGTTTTGAATTAAAAGGACAATGACCAAAACCATACTGATCACTGGTGGTGCTGGATTTATCGGATCCCATGCTGTAAGGCACTTTATTCAGAAATATCCTTACCGTGTAATCAACCTGGATGCGCTGACCTATGCAGGCAACCTGTCTAACCTCAAAGACATAGAATCCGATCCCAGATATCAGTTTGTCAAAGCCGATATCAAAGACCGTGAGGTAGTCGAACGTATCTTTGAAGAATACCGACCGGATTGGATCATCCACTTTGCAGCAGAATCCCATGTAGACCGTTCTATCATGGATCCCCTGGCTTTCATTGAAACCAATGTATTGGGTACCGCCAACTTGTTATTGACCGCCAAAAAGTATTGGCAAAACCTGGACGAAAAATTATTTTTTCATATTTCGACCGATGAAGTTTTCGGCAGTCTCGGAGCCACGGGGTATTTTACAGAACGTACTCCCTATGATCCACGATCACCTTATTCAGCCTCCAAAGCATCCTCCGATCACTTTGTAAGGGCTTACTATCACACCTATCATATCCCGGTCGTCATTTCCAATTGTTCAAATAACTATGGACCCTATCAATTCCCTGAAAAATTGATACCGGTGGTTATTCAGAATATTATAAACTCCAAACCAATACCGGTCTATGGCGATGGGAGCAATATCCGCGACTGGTTGTATGTACAAGACCACATCGAAGCTATCGACCTTATTGCACATCGGGGCACACGGGGTGAAACCTATGCCATCGGTGGCCACCACGAGCTCAAAAACATTGATTTGGTTCGATTATTGTGTAAGATTATCGATACGAAGCTAAATCGGCCTGCCGGCACTTCTCAAGAATTGATCCGTTTTGTAAAGGATCGCCCGGGTCATGACCAACGGTATGCGATCGATCCGGCAAAACTGGAAAATGAATTGGGCTGGAGCCCAAAGGTGGATACCACACAAGGGATGGAACTGACTGTAGATTGGTATTTAAAAGAGAAAGAATGGCTGGAGGAGGTTACCTCAGGGGCTTATCAGGCTTATTATGAGCTTCAGTATCAAAACCGCTAATTCATGAAAGGAAACACAATTTTTCTTTTTTTTCTCCTGGTGTTCGTTTTCTCGGGTATGTCCTTGAAGGCCCAGGTACCCAATCTTTTGCGACCAGCCGCCCAGCCAACTAGTACAGAACTCCAGCGCCGGGGTATTACGGAACAGGAACTGCAGGATCGATTGCTTGAAAAAGGCATTGATCTCAACGATCTTCAGAGTATGACTGCTGAGCAAGCCCTTCAATTTCAAGTCACTATGGAACAAACCATCGCAGAACTGGAAGCTGAAAAAGGGCGGCTGCGGATCATTGCAAGAACGGATTCCACCACTTCCATTACGCCGGCGGATTCTGCAGGTACGGCAGCCCTACCAGTCCAACTACAATCTTCGAAACCGGATACGGTATTTATTCCATTACCGCCTCCACCTGGCCCCAGTACCAATCCCCTGGATATGATCTACGGTCAGGAAATTTTCAGAAATAAAAGTATACTCACTTATAATAAATCGGAAAATATCAAACCTCCGGACACCTATATTCTGGGAGTGGGAGATATTGTCAACGCGCATGTATTTGGACGATCAAAAGCAGATTTTAAAAATCTGGAGATTAGCGCGCAGGGTTTTATTCAAATAAGCAATTTTCCGAGGATATATATCAAAGGGCTTACCTATCAGCAAGCGCGGGAAGTGGTTAGAAAAACCTTATCGGCCTATTTTACTTTTGCACCCAATGAATTTGAAATGACCGTCGATTATTCCCGGGAGATCAGTATCAGTATCTTTGGGGAAGCCGGCCAGATCGGTACTTACCACCTGCCTGCAACCAATACAGCATTTAATGCACTGGTAGCTGCCGGTGGCCCGAACGGAATCGGTAGTGTGAGGAATATTAAACTGATACGGGGAAACCAGGTTAAACAAATTGATGTCTACGATTTTATAGCTAATCCGGCCATAGCTCAGAATTTTTATCTGGAACAAAATGATATTATTCATATACCCCTGGTCGAACGGGTGGTGGCCATAACCGGTGCAGTAAAACGTCCGATGCGATATGAATTGATTGCCGGTGAAAATTTGAATCAATTGATTTCATTTGCTGCCGGGCTCAGAGAAGATGCTTTTCTTAAAAGCATTCAAATCAAACGATTCATCGATGACAAAGAAATTATACTCGATGTGCCTTTAAGGGAGCTGATGGATAGAAAGGAGGATTTTACCTTATTGGGTGGAGATGTTGTAAACATCAGGAGAATACCTCTCCCTTCCGAACAAGTGATCACTATAGAAGGCATGGTAGAAACCCCCGGGACCTACCAGTTTATTGAAGGTATGAAAGTATCGGACTTACTGGATCAGGGCAATTTGAAATATGGTGCCAAAACGGATCTCGCCTTCCTGATGCGAATGAATGAGGACGGGACCTCTTCTGTAAACCGGGTTCATATCCGGGCTATTCAGGAAAATCCGACAGGTCCGGAAAACGTATTGCTTAAAGCACGGGACAAAATCCTGATTTATTCTCTTTCCTATTACACCGATGTCGCAACCGTGTCCATCAGTGGTGCTGTTCGACAGACCATCAGTCTGCCTTATGACTTTAATCGCAATCTGAGATTGAGCGATGTCATCATCATGGCAGGGGGTTTGGTCCCGGATGCCTTGGATTTCGGGACGATTCGAAGAATCAATAAAGACAATTACCTGGAGCGTGATTATATTCCTTTCAATTCCAAACAAGCATTAGCCAATCCCGGTGGTAGCCAGGATCTGTTGCTTGAGCCGAATGATGCATTGATTTTATACAGCGATCGGTCTTTTTATGATGAGGCCGTTGTTTCCATTTCAGGATCGGTTCGCCGACCTGGATCATTTACTTATGGGCCGGGACTGACCTTAAAAGATGTGGTGGTCCTGGGTGGCGGATTTTCAAAAGAAGCTGCAACCAATCGAATTGAGATCTTCCGAGTGAATATAGATGAGAATCAGCCTACCCGGACTACCGTGGCTACGCTGACACTGGGACGGGATGTCACCATAGACAGTAAAGAAGCCGCTTTTTTCTTACGTCCTTTTGATCAGATCCAGGTCAGGGCGGTACCGCAATTCGAATTGCAGCAAAATATTCAGATTAACGGTGAAGTATTGTTTCCGGGTACCTATTCCCTGCTCAAAGAAAATGAGACCATCACGGATGTTTTAAAAAGGGCCGGTGGTCCCACTGCAGAAGCTTTTTTAAATGGAGCTACCTTGTACCGGACCGAATCCAATACCGGATTCATTATTTTTAAAATGAAAGATGCGTTGAATTCACCGGGTTCTCCGGAGAACTTAATTCTTAAAAACGGAGACCAACTGAGCATACCCAAAATTATTGATTTTGTAACCATCATCGGGGCTACCGATGCCGCCGAATTATACCAGGAAAAACTCCTTGCCCCGAACAATAGAATCAATATTGCGTACAACCCCGGCAAAAATGCTAAATTTTATGTCGACGAATATGCAGCTGGTGTATCCAGAACAGGGTCTAAAAAAAGAATAACCGTTGAACAACCGAATGGCCGGATATCAAGAACTAAAAATTTATTACTTTTCAAACTCTATCCCCACGTTGAAAAAGGTGCGGTGGTAAAAGTGGGTGATAAAATACCCAAAGATCAACGCAATCTTAATGCTGCTACCACCAAAAAGAAAGTAGATTGGTCAAAAGTCCTGTCAGAAACGCTCACCCAGGCCACGGCAGTGCTGTCGTTTATACTGTTGATCAGAGCGCTCGACACTAGCAATTAACAATAGGGAATTGTTAGATCAGGGCAGCATCATATCGTCAAATGCTGTTTTCTCCCGTTGCTGTATGATACCACGCTGCCGCACATAGGTGCACCATTCACATTCAGGTTTTTCACATCCGGTATCAAATTCATGATTTTTGATTTTTTGATAGGTGTCGACGATTTGTTTGGTTATGATCTCCATTTCAGCGTCCGTGAATCCATATTCTTTGTTGAGAAATACTCCTGCCTCGAGTTTATTGGATTGTAAGAAAATGATATGCGCGCGGGAAGTTTGCCAACGTTGGTGTGGATCACGGTCCAACAGGAGTTTATAAAACATGGCCTGCCTCCAATAATTGCCACCGATTGACCCTCTATAGGGTGGTTTTAATTTTGCAATCGAGCTGGAAGAATCGCCCCTTCCGGACTTAAAGTCCACTAAAAAAGTCTGACTATTCTGATAGATCACCTGATCCATTTTTCCATTGATCGGAACACCTTCAAAATTGATCCGATCGATATAATATTCCAGTTTATGCTGGGTGCAATCTTTCCAGAGGTGATGATGTTGTTTAAAAAAAAGGGGCAATTGGCTGGTGAATTTCCGGATCAACCCATCAAATTCATCAGGAGTAAAATACCATTCATTTCGTTTCATATGTTTAACGAAAAAATCAACGAGGTACTCCACCTGATAATCGGGATTGGTCAAAGCGATATGGAAAAAATCATGTAATGCTTCATGAACAGCTATTCCGAGCCCGAGGTGCGCGTTAGGCGCCTGAGGAATACGCAAGATCTCTTCAAAATAAAATTTCCTGGGGCATTCCAGGTATTTATCCAACTCTGTGCAATTCATTACAAAATCTTCCCCGTATTGTTCAATCAAATCATGGTTGAGCAATTCCGGGGGAGTTGTTTTTTTGTGAAGAATCAGTTCCATTTTATCCTGTAACAATTTTTCGTCGACTTCCTGTAATTTAGGATCATCATTCAAATGAACCTTAAGCTCACTGACAAATACCGATTCACGCCAGGGTCTTTGATCCAGGGTTGTATTCGACCAGGATATGAACAAATCTTTTTTTGCACGGGTCATGGATACATAAAACAATCGTCTTTCATCCTCCTTTTGATACTTTTTTGATTGTTCGATTTGTTTGACTTCATCGGGTATTTTATACGGTTGTTCTGCCTGCGTAAATGAATCTTCCCAGTCTTGTGCGACGGCATTCATAATCCATACTGCTTCGAATTCACTTCCTTTGGATCCATGCGCCGTCATCAGATTGATGCCCTGATTGGAACCATATTGATTTTCTATAGGTATATCCAGGTCAAAACTTTTCATCTTGGCAATCCGTTGCAGCAATTTTTCAAGATTAAGTCTGGGATCTTCATAAGCTTCTGATTTTATAAAAGTGAAAAAGGAATTCAATGCTCGTAAATGCCAATTGTTTTCTCTCGAATTCAGCGCCCAGGCCAACAAACCGGATTGTCTCAGGATGTCTTCCACCAGAATAGAAAGGGTCTGTACCGGCGGTAAAGCCAGTATCCACTCCTGTGTCTTTTGAATAAAATCGATAAGGGCTTTTCTATTAAAAAATTCAGTCTCCGGCCAGGAATCCGGATGCAGGATTTTAGCTCTCAGGTTTTTAGTACCCCGGGTTTTTCGTTCTAAAAACGCCACCGTAGATACATCACGGGCATCGAGGCTCCAATAAGGCAGGTACAACAATTGGATCAGGAATGGTTCACCGCTGTTTTTTTCAATATATTCTGCCTGTAAATAATTTAATAGTAAAATCAAATGATCTATTAAAGGTTCCTCCAATAAGTTTTTGCTGGATCGAAAATTCATTGGAATACCGGCCAGTTCCAGCAGATACACCAGATCCTGTACGGTCTTGTGCCTTCTGTAAATTATGGCGTAGTTTTTCAGGGAATCCGGATGGTCTGTCCAGATCTGACGAATATAACTAAATAACCCCAGCGTTTCTTGTTGTGGATTGACGTAACATTTTAAAACCGGGAGATGGTTCACGTCTGACTTTCCGGAAGCAATCAGTTTTTTATCAATTTTATCCAGCGTGGCTTGCGGTAGGACTAACTGATAGGAATGGATCCGGGTGATTAACACCGATATAATAGCTTCGGCTGCATTGAGTAACGCCTGCGTGGTCCGAAAGTTTTCGGTGATGCAGATGATTTCAACGGAGGGATATCTGGTGATCAGTGTTATTAAATTTTGTTGATCAGCACCCTGAAACCGGTATATCGCCTGATCATCATCTCCGACGACGAAAAGATTGGGTTGTTCCCAAAAATCGCATAGAGCGAGTACAATATTGTTTTGAATAGCATTGGTGTCCTGGAATTCATCGACGAGGATGTAGAGATAATTTTCCTGATACCGGGCGAGCAAAGCGGGATGATTGGAAAAGGCATGTTGTACCTGCAACAGCATATCGTTAAAGTCCATCCATTGATGTTCTTCCATTTTTCGCAAATAAGTAAAATAGGTTTCCAGCGCATCGATAGCCCGTTCGTATTTCGCTTTGTTCGCAAAATAATCGGGTTTTAAATCCCCTTTTTTAGCTCCTGACTTGGGCTGGTTGACTTTATAATGATAAAACGCATCATCCGCCATTTTAGAAATGTGTTGCCTGATTTGATCAACCAGTTGCGGGATATCCCGCTGTTCTTTTTTGATATTCTCATATTGTCGTGCCAGTCGAAGAATATCAAAATGTCTGTCCCCGATCAGTCTTTGAAGCACATGGTCATCGGGAAGTTCAAGTAATATTTTTTCAATTAATTCGAAACGTTGAATGGTGGAAGCCAGCCTGAATTTTTTAAAATCAAAAAAATATTCGGGGTTTTCGTTGATGATTTTATTGCAAAAGGCATGGTAGGTAAATAGGTGCGCTTCGTGTGCTGCAGGCCCGATAAATTTAAATAACCTGTCCCGCATAGCCTGTACACCGGCTTCAGAATAAGTAAGGCAGAGAATCTGGTGCACCGCGGTGTCGGTTTTGTCCAGTATATATCCATACCGTGCGGCCAGTACTTGCGTCTTTCCCGTGCCCGGTCCCGCCAATACCATGACCGGTCCTTCGATGGTTTCTACCGCTTTTCTTTGGTTTGCGGAGAGTTCATCCAGTGCTTTATAAAAATCTGTTCGAAGCCGGATGCGCTGAGCCTGAGAAAAAAGGTCACCAGTACCGTCATATAATTTTTTTTTCATGGTAGTTGATCAAATCTAAAATGGTCGAGATCCGGCTTGTATTTCCGTTCCCGTCTTAGCTCATATTGGTATATCAGGGTACCCAACCGATTAAGGTAAGGTAAA
This sequence comes from Saprospiraceae bacterium, assembly GCA_034439915.1. Lineage (GTDB taxonomy): Bacteria > Bacteroidota > Bacteroidia > Chitinophagales > Saprospiraceae > JADJLQ01. The sequence goes on from JAWXBI010000037.1 coordinate 13,737, forward strand.
CCCAGGGATTCATATTGGTAAATACCATCATTAAAAATTCCGTCGGTGTTCGTATTGATGGTGGCGGCTAAAATAAATTCCGTTTTATTTTTAAAATCAACAATATATGCCGCATCGGTCAGGTATCCGTATGCCCATCCCGCTTTATTAAATATCCTGATGTGTCCGGGAACCGTATCCCGGGTGCCACCAACCATAATAAACTTGGCATACCCGTCGTGATAGGTCGTATCATAGGTCGGATAGTGACTTTCCCGGGGCAGGGTCGACATGGATTTACGGATATATTTTAATTGGTCCGGAGTGATGTTGAATTTTTCTTTTTCCGGAATGTATTCATGAAAGAAGATATTCTTCACCATTCCGGACATATCTTCTAAAGAAAAAAAATTTTTATAACCAAAATCAAATGGTTGCCGGACCAGGCTATCCCCGGAAAGATAACCATCACCTTTTCGAATAGACCGGAGAGGACCTACCCTTACATCATCAGGATTGTATTGTTCCTCCTGATTAAAGTAGGTTCGGTCTTCATCAAAAAAATGAACAGGGTTGGTGTATTTATTAGACTGATAATTAAACTGAGGTGCATCCAGCCGATGGATGATATGAGTGTTCCGGTAGCCCAGGGTTTTCAACCGTGCATTTAAATAGGCTTGGCCTAAAAATTCATACAAGCGGTTAAAAGCATCGTTGTCGCTGACAATAAAAATTTTCTTCAGGTATTGGCCAATACTTGCAGCCCGGTTCCAGGAGCTGATATCCTCCAACACCGCTGATTGCGGTGGCCGGATACTATCGATTTTCATTGGAGTAAAAAGGTTAAGGCCCGGATGCGCAAGGGCCAATTGATTTATTTTTTCTACTGCTATCAAAGCAGCCGGCATTTTAACGGTGCTGGCAGGATAATAATAATATTGGGAATCCGTGTTCCATTTAAAAGTTTTAAAATGTGGTTTGTTGTACTTATCCCGGGTGATTTGAATATAAATGACCTGGGCCTCATATTGGGTAAAACTATCCAGCTTATTCTGGATAATAGGATGTGATAGGAATAATTCTTCCAGTGTTGTTTTTTCTTTTAAATAGAGTCCGGGACCACAGGAGGCCAAAAACATCAGGGTCATGAAGATGGAAATCAAGCGGTAATAAAACATAGCTTGCAAAAATAACTTTCTTTGAGGGGTATTTACTGCTGCATTAAAACAGAAACTGTCTGATGATGGTGATGCCGGTTATAACGATCAGAATATAATAACTGACTTTGTGGGCACCGGCATATTGATTAAGATATTTAACCCCCAGCCAGGCTCCAACAGTTTGGCCAATGGCCAGGAATAGGGCAGTATGCCAATCAAAATAGCCCTTAGCCTGGAATATGATTACGGCGAACACCGTAAATATACCCGTGACCACGATTTTCGCGGCATTGGCCGGCATCCAGGGCTTTTTGGCCAGCATAATCATGACGGCCAGGTAAAACACACCCACTCCGATTTGTATAAAGCCACCATAGATGCCAATCAAAAAATATAACGGGTATACATACCATTTTTCGGTATGATTGATATTTTCGTCTGCTTTCAGCCAACGCTCCGGTTTCAGGATCAACACGAGAAAAATAAACACCAGGAACCAGGGATAGAGCGCTTTGAAATTCTCATCACTGACCTGGGTAGCTATCCATATACCGAATAGTGCTCCGAGTGAAACCACTGCGATCGATCTATAGGTGCCATCCAGGTTTAATTTTTTGTGCCTGTGTAAGTTCCACGTCCCACTAATGCTTTGAGTCAGGATACCCAGCCTGTTGGTACCATTGGCAACGGATGGAGACAAACCGATCATTTCTGTGCATAGACTCAGGGTAATGACAGAGCCATTCCCGGCCAGCGTATTGATCACTCCGGCGAGTATCCCTCCCAGTACAAGAATCAGTTCATTCACTGGTTGAGGCTAAATGGATTGACACAATTCAATCAATACCCCATGCAGCCCTCGGGGTTTGATAAATACGATGAGTTTATTATCTGCGCCGCGGCTGGGTGTTTCATTTACAAATGAAAATCCTTTGGCTTTTAATTCCGCGACGGCTAGTTTAAGGTCAGGCACTTCAAAGGCAATGTGGTGGATCCCTTCTCCTCTTTTTTCGATATATTTTCTGATAGCGCTGTCTTCTTCGGTCGATTCGAGCAATTCTATTTTGGTATCCCCGGCCCGGTAAAAGAGGGTAGTCACTTTTTCTGATTCCACCCATTCTTTTTTATATGGCTCTTCGTTCATCAGAGTACTATACACTTCTCTGGCCATCGAAAGATTTTTTACGGCAATTCCAATGTGGTCAATTTTCAGCATGATTTAATAGGTATTAGCGGTATAAAAATATAAATAATATTATAACTTTATTTAATATATTGTTGGCTTATTTACTGACACCAATGAAATCAAAAAAAGAAATAGTAGAAAATTGGCTGCCCAGGTATACTGGGGTTCCTCTGGAGCGTTTCGGCGAGTACATCATCCTCGTCAATTTTAATATTTATGTGGAATTGTTCGCCAAATGGCATGGGGTGGAAGTTGAAGGAGGCGACCGGCCTATGGACAGCGCAACCGCAAATAATATTTCTATTATTAATTTTGGGATGGGTAGCCCCAATGCGGCGACCATGATGGACCTCCTGAGTGCAATTAAACCTAAAGCATGTTTGTTCTTAGGTAAATGTGGCGGATTGCGATCGGATAAGACCAGTGTCGGAGATTTAATCCTGCCTATTGCAGCAATCCGCGGTGAAGGGACCAGCAATGATTATTTTCCCCCAGAAGTCCCGGCTTTACCCGCATTTGCTCTTCAGAAGGCAATATCGACCACTATCCGGGAACATCAGCGCGATTATTGGACCGGTACCGTGTATACCACCAATCGCAGGGTTTGGGAGTATGATGACCATTTTAAAGAATATTTGATCTCCCTTCGATGCATGGGGATTGATATGGAGACGGCTACTATATTTATTACCGCCTTCAAAAACCAGATCCCAGCGGGTGCCCTATTATTGGTATCTGATGTGCCTATGGTTCCGGAAGGGGTTAAGACAGAAGAAGGGGATAAAAAAGTAACTAAAACATTTCTGGAGACCCACCTTAAAATTGGCATTGATTCCCTCCAACAGTTGATCAATAATGCGCAGACAGTGCGCCATCTTAAATTTTAAAAGGATTGGCCGCTTCAAAGACTTTTGGTCCTCCCCCCGTCAACAGCCAGGTTGATGCCATTGATATAGGATGCTGCCGGACTGGCTAAGAAAGCTACTACAGCAGCGATTTCCTGAGGTTGACCGAACCGACGGAGCGGGATATCTTCCATTGCCCTGGCTTCCAGTATTTGTTTATCTACCTGTGTTTTTTGAGCGCGAAAACTAAATAATTCGTCGAGCCGGTCTGTGGCAGTATACCCCGGCAATATATTATTTACAGTGATCTGAAACGGTCCAAGTTCATTTGCCAACGTTTTGGCCCAATTACTCACAGCCGCCCTTAAAGCATTGGATAGGCCTAAATCCGCCATAGGTTCTTTGACTGATGTAGACGTGATATTGATGATCCGCCCATACCCCGACGATTTCATGCCGGGTACCAAAAGCCGGACTAAGTCATGATTAACTAAAAATAATTTTTTAAACGATTCCTCAATTTTTTCATTTGCCATTTCCATCAATTGGCCGGCAGGTGGACCTCCGGTATTATTGATCAGGATCTGATAGTCACGACCAGAACTTAACGCATTTACTTTTTTATGCACATCCTGGGCCTCACTGTAATCAGCCATTAGGTAATCGTGATCCTGCTTGGAATGGGTGCGGGGAAGGGTATGTAAAATTTCGATCATTAAATCTTTAGAACGGGCCATCAGGGTCACGTTTGCCCCCAGGGAAGCAAGTTCGTAAGCGATGGCTTTGCCGATACCCTTGCTGCTTCCACAGACCAGGGCATTTTTATTATTCAGGGAAATATCCATACCGGAATTTTTTTCCAAATATGATTATAAATACTGAACGGGAATGATTTATTGATTAGTTTGTATTTTTCTGATCAGATGGAGGAACAAGATTATCATGCATTTGCGCTAGAATCCGATCATTCCGATGTGCTGGCTCCTTATAGGACGCACTACCATATACCCTTTCATAAGGAGGGTCAGGCATCAATTTATTGTTGTGGCAATTCACTTGGCCTTCAACATAAGGATGCCAGGCAGGATGTAAATAAAGAGTTGGATCGATGGGCCGGTTTAGGTGTTAAAGCACATTTTGAAGGTGACCCACCCTGGTTTACTTACCAGGATGGCCTGGTATCAATTATGACGGATCTGGTGGGGGCAAAGACGGGTGAAGTGACGATAATGAACACGCTGACCGTCAATATACATTTGATGTTGGTGAGTTTTTATAAACCCACAAAAACCAGATATAAAATAATCGTAGAACATTCTCCTTTTCCATCCGACATGTACGCCGTTAAATCCCAAATACGCTATCACGGCTTTTCCGTGGAGGATGCTTTGGTAGAACTTAAACCACGGGTAGGCGAATACACCTTGCGGCTGGAGGATATAGAGGAAGCGATAACCCTTCATGGCGAACAACTTGCCTTGATTTATTTTGGTTCAGTCAATTACCTTTCCGGGCAGGTCCTTAATATACCTTCGGTGGTTAGCCTTGCTCATCGGGTTGGTGCCTTTTTTGGTCTTGACCTGGCGCATGGAGCAGGAAACCTGATTTTAAATTTACACCATTGGCAGGTCGATTTTGCGGTATGGTGTAATTATAAGTATTTGAATGGCGGTCCAAATAGTCTTGCCGGCTGTTTTGTACATCAACTATATCATGCCGATCATAGTCTTCCAAGGTTTGAAGGGTGGTGGGGCCATGATAAAAAACGCCGGTTTTTAATGGAACCTGATTTTCATCCTGTTCCTGGTGCTGAAGCCTGGCAATTGAGCGGACCTCCTATACTCGCTTTGGCTGCAATGAAATCCGCACTCGTAGATTTTAAAAGCGCCGGCATAAACAACTTAAGAAAAAAATCCATATCACTAACTGGTTTTTTACATTCCCTCATTAAATCCATTGAAGATCCCAGGCTATCCATCATTACTCCTAATGATCCGGAGGCCAGAGGATGCCAACTGTCCATTCTAATTCAGCCTCCCGATAAGCGGATATTCTACCAAATGCTCGACCTGGGCATAGTGGTCGATTGGAGGGAGCCGGGCATCATACGTATTGCGCCGGTTCCGATGTATAACACCTTTGAAGAGGTATATCAGGTTTATACCCGTTTGGCGCAAATGCTGCAAGTCTTATGAGGAATAAAATCTTTTTTTGTTCAGATTTTCATTTGGGTTTAAATGCCCACGAAACTTCCAGGCAGCGGGAAAGATTGATTCTGGAATGGTTAGATTGGATTGCTCCAACCGCAGAAGCCATTTATATTGTCGGCGATATTTTTGATTTTTGGTTTGAATATAAACACGTGGTGCCCAGAGGGGGCATCCGGTTAATGGCTGCCCTCGGGAATTTAAAGGATCAGGGCATTAGTATCCGCGTATTTACCGGAAATCACGATCAATGGATGTTTGGTTATTTCCAGGAAGAATTGGGTATACCGGTTTACCATGATCCCATTGAAGTTGTCCTTCAGGATAAAAAGCTCTTGATAGGACATGGTGACGGTCTGGGTCCCGGGGATCAAGGGTATAAACTAATTAAAAAAATATTCCGTAATCCGGTAGCAAGAAAACTATTTGGATGGATTCCACCTGGCCTGGGGATCCCGCTCGCCAGATCCTGGAGCGGGGCATCCAGAAAAAAAGGAATGCAGGAGAATAAGTTTATGGGAGAACAAAATGAGTGGTTGATCCAATTCGGCGAAAAAGCAGCTACAACTCATCCGAACGCGGTGGATTATTTTATTTTCGGGCACCGCCACTTGCCAATCGACTGGAAATTATCCGACGGCTCCCGTTACATCAACCTGGGTGATTGGTTGAAATACCAATCCTATGCAGTATTGGAAGAGGGGAATTTAAAATTGTCATTTCATAAGAATTCACTCGGATCAATTATTACCAATTATTAACCAACTGCACCTACCTGATGAATCCAATGACCATTTTCCTTTTTGTTTTATCCTGGTATTTTATTGGTCAGGGCTGCAGACCTCCTGTCATTTCAGTCGATGAAGTTGCTGCATTGTATTCCAATACCCAGGTGATCGGAGACATTGTTTATAAGTCCACCAGATCCCGGAATCTAAAGCTGGATGCCTATGTGCCGGTCCGGCGATTGGGTGAACCTCCCTGGATTGAATACAGCGCCGAATTAAAGCCCACCTTATTATTCTTCCATGGAGGTGGGTGGACCAGTGGAAATAAAATCTCGCGTTCTCTTTTTTTGATGCCCTACATTCAACAGGGTTTTGCTATAGTCACTGCTGATTACAGGTATTTAGAAGAGGCCAGCCTGCCTGAAATCATCGAGGACACCAGGGCTGCCCTACATTGGATCTATTCCAACCAGGAAAAATACAGGTTTGATACCTCGCGTATTTTGGTATCCGGCGAATCGGCGGGGGGACATTTGGCCTTGATGAATGGGGTTTTAAACAAGAGCGGATTGTTTTTACAGGATTCTTTGAAAAGCTTTTCACTTCGGGTTGCAGGAGTAATCAATTGGTTTGGTGTAGCAGACCTCATTGAAGCTTCTTCAGATTGGGACGCCGCCTTCCGCAGCCTGGTTGTGGGAAAAGATTCCACCAACGCGCAAGAACTATTGAGGTTGTGTTCGCCGGTAACTTATATTGATAGCAGTACAGTCCCTGTCCTGACCATCCATGGTAATGAAGATAAAGCAGCGGACTATGGGCAGGCTTTGTTATTGCATCGGTTGTTGGATCAAAACAAGGTTAAAAATAAATTATGGACCATACAGGGTAAAAAACATGGCAACTTTGATCCTCTGGAAATGTCCTTAGCCGTTGAGCAAATCTGGAAATTTATTGAAACTGAATCTGTTTTTAAACCATCACACCATTAAAAAATATACCTTCTTCTGGGCATTAATTTGGGGTCCGGGTATCCTTGCTTTAGCGGCCCAATCCCCATCGGATTCCATCCTGATGATACGAAAAATTGCCCTGCAGGCAGTCTCCGTGGAAGCGGACTTTCAAGGTCAGATATACGTGATTACCCGGTTCAATGAACTCATCAAAATGAATGACACAGGAGGTATAATAAGGCAATATTCCAACAACTACCTCGGGACACTCCAACTGATCAGTATTCACAACCCATTTCAGATTGTATTGTTCTATCCGGGGTTTCAAACCCTGATTATACTCGATAAAAGCCTCAATGAGTTACAACGGATAACGATGTCGCAACTGAATATTCCCTATGTAACTACGTTGGGTTATAGCCCTGAGCGGGAATTATGGTTTTTTGATGATCAGCTCAAAAGATTTAAAAAAGTAAATATTTATGGCCGGCATATCCTGGAATCGAATCTGGATAATATCTATCAGCCGGGCAGGGTATATAAAATCAGAGCGCAAAAAAATGAAGTGAAAGTATGGTGTGACAGCTCCCATTTGATCACCATGGATTTAAACGGTAATTTAAAAGACCTTGCGATTCAGGCAGGAGAATGGATTTATTGGAAAGATCAGATCACCGGATTTTTTTTGAATCAACAGTTAGTTACCCGAAATGCAGCAAATTACCAAACTGTACTTCAATCCGTCTTTCCAGTTGTTTCCCCCGGGATGCAGGGGCTGACTATTCTTGAGAAGGGATATGCCTCGATTGATCAGGCGGGGGTGCTGTATATTTTTCGTAAAACGCCTAAACTCTGAATTTTTTTTCTGCTGCCAATATTGTTTTTTGGATGAGCTTGGTGGCCGCGGTATAAAGGTTATGATAATCCAGCTCCGTTTTTCCCAGATAAATCCACATCATATCCAGGCCTATCATTTTGGATTGACCAAGTGTGAGCAGGGAGGATTTTTGAAGTCGGTATACTTCTCTGGTTTTTCGTTTTATCCTGTTCCGGTCGTGGGCTCTGGGGAAACTTCTTTTAGGAACACTGACACTGAATTGGACGAGAGGAAGATCGTCACCCTCGGGTTTATTAAATAAATAGACCATTTTGAATGGCAACTGAACGATGGATGAACCATGTTCAAACAGGTGTTGGATCTTTTTCCTTGATTTTAGTTTTTCCTTTGCTGGAAATCCCGAACCAGTAGTTTCGGGGTTCATGAGGTGTTATTTGCCTTTTACTTCGTCTGCCACGGTCAATTTATGCCGGCCTTTCGCTCTTCGGTTGGAAATTATTTTACGGCCACCTTTTGAACCCATACGCTCACGGAATCCATGTTTATTTGAACGCTTGCGACGAGAGGGTTGAAAGGTCTGTTTCATGACGTATTATTTTGAATTGGGACGCAAAAATAAAGATTCTTTTCTATACTGCCAAATAGGATTTTGAATGGGGTCAGGAATTCATCGTTTGCAAAAACTCCTCGTTGGATTGGGTATGTTGCATGTGTTTGAGCATGAACTCAATAGCTTCATCCGGTTTCATATCGGCGAGGTGGTTGCGCAGGATAAACATTCGTTGCAATGATTCTTTATCCATAAGTAATTCTTCCCTTCGGGTGCTGGATTTGGTGACATCGATGGAAGGATAGAGCCTTTTATTAGAAAGGTTGCGATCCAACTGTAATTCCATGTTTCCGGTACCTTTAAACTCTTCGAATATGACCCCGTCCATTTTGGATCCTGTATCGATCAGGGCAGTAGCCAGGATGGTCAAAGAACCGCCGTGTTCAATAGCCCGGGCTGCGCCAAAAAATTTCTTTGGTTTTTGAAGGGCATTGGCTTCTACACCTCCGGACAAGACTTTACCACTTGAAGGCGCCACCGTGTTGTAAGCTCTGGCCAGACGGGTGATGGAATCCAGCAAGATGACCACATTGTGACCGCATTCCACCATACGTTTAGCTTTTTCTAAAACGATATTGGCTACCCGGACATGGTTGTCTGCAGGCTCGTCAAATGTAGAAGATATCACTTCGGCATTTACACTGCGCTGCATATCAGTGACTTCTTCCGGGCGTTCATCGATTAACAGGATGATCAGATAACAATCCGGATGATTGTACGATATGGCATTGGCTATGTCTTTTAGCAAAAAGGTTTTACCGGTTTTTGGTTGAGCGACAATCAATCCCCTTTGCCCCATTCCGATAGGAGTGAATAAATCGATCAGCCTGTTGCCATAATCTTTACCTGCCGGATTGATGGTAAGCTTGAATTTTTTACTTGGAAAGAGCGGAGTCAGATAGTCGAAGGGTACCCGGTCTCTGATCTGTTCTGAAGTCAGGCCATTAATTAATGAAACTTTAAGTAAAGCAAAATATTTTTCGCCTTCTTTTGGTGGTCGGATCGCTCCTTGCACGGAATCTCCGGTTTTTAATCCAAATAATTTGATTTGAGATGGAGAAACATAAATATCGTCCGGTGAACTGAGGTAGTTATAATCAGCGGAACGCAAAAATCCATAACCATCCGACATCATTTCCAGAACACCCTGTCCTTCAATCATAGCGTCCATATCGACATTAAATACTTCTGCCGGTATGGGTTCTGTTTCTGGTTCAGTGGGTTGGATATATTCTGTGGTTGCCGGTTCTATTTTAGATTCTTCTATCGGCCTTGGGGCATGTTGTGGACGGGATGGATTATTTTGATTGGTCTGATGTCTGGCAGGATCCTGATGTCTTTGAGGCTCTTGCCTTCTGGGATGTTGATCCTGTTGTCTGGATGGGTCAAGTCTGGATTGTTCTTGCTGTCTGGCTTGCTCCTGCTGCCTGGGTTGATCTTGTTGTCTGGATTGATCTTGTTGTCTGGAGGGTTGATCTTGTTGTCTGGAGGGTTGATCCTGGTATCTGGGAGCATCCGCTTGTCTTGGTGTTTCCGGTGTCCTGGGCAGCTCAGGTTGACGGGGCATTTCCTGTTGTCTTGCGGGTTCTTGATTCCTCGGAGCCTCCTGGTGACGCGGTAATTCGCGATGTACAGGTTGTTCACGGTGCAGCAATTCGACCGGTTCAGCATCTTCCTGGATGGCCTTACGCATTCTGGGACGCTGTGGCGGTTGTTTTGAACCTGTATGTCCGTTGGATTTATTATGGGGGTTTTGTTTTTTATCTTCTTCTGACAATTCAGGGGATGGGGTAGCCTGATTAGACTCTGATTTTTTCAGTGTAGAACCACCCATGGCTTGCCGATCCAGGATCTGAAAAACTAAATCTTGTTTATTGAGCTTGCGGCTTCCCTTAATTTCCAACCCATCTGCAATCTCCCTAAGCTCCGGAACTAACATCTCATTGAGACGAAGTATATCATAAATCATATTAAAAACGGATAAATTAAAATTTAAAAACTATGTTTTGGTATGAATCTAAAAATGAACCGTTAAACCAAATTAAAACCTTACTTAAAAAACCAAATTTGTAATGGGAACACTTTTTAGGAAAAGGAGAGAACCGGTATAAGTTCTCTTCATTTGACACTGCAAATATATAGATATTTTGCGGTATACGTATATTTGCCTGAATTTTTTTTCAAGAATCCACTATGTTAACCCTCAATTATTTTTCCGAATTAAAAGCTAAAACACTGGCTGGTCTTCAAAAAAGAAACTGGGATCAGGATCGGTTGGCTTGGGTTGATGAAATAGCCGTGCTGGACCAGGAAAGAAAGGATGTACAGACCTTGCTGGATGACCTGAAAATGAAGGTCAATCAGGCTTCCAAACAAATCGGGGCTTGTATGAAAAAAGGCTTGCAGACTGAAGCAGAATCCTTGAAACAAACCGTGGGTTTGCACAAAGAACAGATTGTTTTGCTGGAGGATAAATCCAGAAAAGTCAAAGACACGCTCCAGGAGTTATTGTATAAAATTCCCAACATCCCCCACGATTCCGTCCCAGCCGGAGTTTCGCCGGAAGAAAATGAAATTTATAAAGCCGGGCCAATAAGCCTTCCCGAGCTGATTCCCGGGGCCTTGTGCCATTGGGAACTTGCTGAAAAATACCAGTTGTTTGACCTGAAACTGGGGGTGAAAATTACTGGGGCAGGTTTTCCGGTGTACCGGGGAAAAGGGGCCCGATTGCAACGAAGTCTGATCCAGTTTTTTCTCGATCAGGCCATTGCTGCCGGGTACGAGGAAATTATTCCTCCTTTATTGGTAAATAGCAGCACTGCAACCGCCACCGGCCAGTTACCGGATAAGGATGGGCAGATGTATTATTGCGAAAAGGATGAACTCTACCTCATACCCACCGCAGAAGTACCGGTCACCAATATTTACCGCGATGAAATCGTGGAAGAAAAAAACCTTCCGGTTAAACTTTGTGGGTATACCCCTTGTTTTAGAAGGGAAGCCGGTTCGTATGGAGCAGATGTGAAAGGACTCAACAGGGTGCACCAGTTTGACAAAGTAGAGATCGTGAGGATTGAAAAACCCGAAAATTCATACCATGCGTTAGAAGAAATGCTGGTTCATGTTTCCGGTTTACTGGATAAACTGGAGTTACCTTACCGGATATTAAAACTTTGCGGGGGTGACATGGGTTTTACTTCAGCACTGACTTATGATTTTGAAATTTATTCTGCCGCTCAAAAAAAATGGCTGGAGGTCAGTTCAGTTTCTAATTTCGAAACGTTCCAGGCCAACCGCCTTAAACTGCGATACCGCAACCAGGAAGGAAAAACCCAGTTGGCACACACCCTGAATGGCAGTGCATTGGCATTGGCGAGGATAGTTGCAGGGTTGTTGGAAAATCATCAGACTGCTGAGGGAATTCGTATACCTTCAGCCCTGGTTCCTTACACCGGTTTTTCTTTTATAGAATGAATCTTTTTTGATAAATTTTGTTGTTAATATAAAAAATTGAATATGTTTTCAAACGGTTATTTAATATTGAGTCTTGTTTTGGCCGCCATTGGCTTTATTGTCCAAAGGATTTTAATCTCCAAGATGAGAAAATATGGGGCTATGGCCTTGTCACGCGCCATGAACGGAAAAGATGTGGCTGAAGCGATGTTGCGTTATTACAACATCACTGGTGTACAGGTAGTAGCCGGACAAGGTATGTTGTCAGATCACTACAACCCGGCCACCCGGACTATTAACCTGAGCCCGGATGTGTATGAAGGCCGCAGCATCATGGCTGCTGCAGTAGCTGCCCACGAATGCGGACATGCCGTACAACATGACCAGGCTTACAGTATGCTCCAAATGCGTTCGAAGCTGGTACCGGTAGTACAGGTAGCGAGTTTTGGCTTGCAATGGATGATGTTGCTTTCTTTTATGTTGGCCAACCGCTTTCCTCAACTGATGTTGTTGACTATCGGATTGTTTGCGCTGACCACGATATTCAGTATCATTACCCTTCCGGTGGAATTTGATGCCAGTAAGAGGGCCATGGTTTGGCTCAACCAGCAAGCTGTTTTGCGTTCGGGTGATGAATCAGATGGTGCCAAAGATGCATTGCGTTGGGCTGCAATGACTTACGTCGTTGCTGCTTTATCTTCAATTGTCATGCTGGTATATTTGGTTTTACAATACATGGGTTTGCGCCGAAGTGATGATTAACAGGTGTTTCCGAAATTGAAAAAAAATAAATCATGTCAACTGAAATAGACACACAAATTGCATCCGCTCAGGAACAAATGGACAAGGCCCTGGAACATCTTCACCATGAATTGATCAAAGTAAGGACGGGCAAGGCCAATCCGGCAATCGTACATGATCTGAGGGTCAGTTATTATGGTAACCCGACTCCATTAAACCAGGTAGCCAACATTGGATTGGGTGATAGCCGCACGATTACCATTCAACCCTGGGAGAAGCCAATGCTCGCTGTTATTGAGCAAGCCATTTTTGCAGCCAATCTGGGACTTACGCCAATGAATGATGGTGAAACGATCCGGATCAATGTGCCGCCGCTGACGGAAGAGCGCAGAAAAGAACTGGTCAAACAGGCAAAACACATGGGGGAAGAAGCCAAGGTTGCCGTACGCACCATACGGCACAAATACCTGGATGTCATTAAAAAATCAGTAAAAGACGGATTAGCAGAAGACCTTGGAAAGAAAAAAGAAGTTCAGGTACAGGATATGGTAAATCTTCACGTGGACAAGGTGGACAAACTCATCAAATCCAAAGAAGAGGAGATTATGAGAGTCTGACCCGGGTTATTAAAGTATAGATCAAATAAATGCACAAGCTTGAGTTAATTGACGATGCGGTGCGGTTTATCCGTGCACGGGTCAGTATAAGCCCTCGGGTGGGCATCATACTCGGAACTGGGCTAAGTGGTTTTGCTGAGGAATTGACGGAGAAACAGGAAATTCCATATCGGCGGATACCACATTTTGTGGAAAGTACTGTTGCAGGGCATCCTGGAAAATTGGTTTTCGGTTTTCTGGATGGCATTCCCGTGGTCATGATGGCTGGAAGGTTTCATTATTACGAAGGTTACACCTTGCAGGAAGTTACCTTCCCCGTAAGAGTATTAAAATACCTGGGCGTTGAAAGGATGATGATTACCAATGTCAGCGGGGCGCTGCGACAGGAGTATAAAGAAGGGGATATCCTCATCGTGAAAGACCATATTAATTTGTTGCCATCAAATCCACTGAGAGGTCCTAATGATGAACGGATAGGGCCTCGTTTTCCGGACATGACCCAGGCCTATGACCAGGAAATTATATCAAAAGCAGAACAACTCGGACGGTCAACTAATTTAAAGGTCCACACCGGGGTATATGTATCTATGCCGGGACCCAGCCTGGAAACCAAGGCGGAACGCAGGTTTTTGCAAATTATCGGAGCAGATGCCGTGGGAATGTCGACTGTGCCGGAGGTGATTGTATGTAAACATATGGGATTGCCGGTCAATGTGTTTTCCATAATCAGCAATGAATTGAACAAAGAAACGTCTATGGAAGAAGTCATTGCAGTGGCCAAATCCGGCGAACCGAATTTAAGAAGACTCATTAAAGGCCTTTTGCCTGCAGTTAACGAAATACGTGGAAACTAAAAGAAACCAGTTTCTGTTTAGATAGTAGTATTTCTACTTTATGACAGAATATGTTTCACTTGGGTGGCTTATTGCCAGTTTCCTCCTGATTATTCTGGAGATCGTTATTCCAGGCGGGTTCATTTTGTTGTTTTTCGGCATGGGTGCCTTTACCCTGAGTATCCTGACCTATTTCTTCGATTTAGGCTGGCTGGCTCAAATGGGTTTGTTTTCTCTAGGGTCTGTGATGTATTTGTTTTTACTGCGTGAAAATGTTCAACGGTTATTCAGATCCCGGACTATAGAGGATCCGGAGAATGAATTTATCGGAAAAACAGCGAAGACCCTGACTCCTATTTCTTCAGAAGAAGGGAAGGTGGAATTTAAAGGCACGCAGTGGCCGGCGCTTAGCCTGGATAAAATACCTGCCGGGGAAGAAGTAGAAATCGTAGGTCAGGAAAGTATAACTTTATATGTAAAACCTTTAAAATAATTTATAATGATAACCGCAACTACCATCAGCTATGTCGTCTTTACTTTGTTTGCTTTATTGGTACTGTCCAGTGTAGTCGTCATCGTACCTCAGCGCAAAGCTTTTATCGTCGAACGGTTGGGGAAATACCTCGCAACCCTCACCCCGGGATTGCATTTTTTAATCCCATTTATTGACCGGGTTCGATACAAACATTCCCTTAAGGAACAGGCAGTAGATGTCAATCCCCAAACCTGTATTACCAAAGATAATGTCTCGATTGAGGTAGACGGTGTGTTGTATTTTCAGGTCGTGGACCCTACTAAAGCATCATATGGTATTGAGGATTATCGATTCGCTTCCATTCAAATAGCTCAAACGACCATGCGTTCAGTCGTTGGCAGATTGGAATTGGATAAAACATTTGAAGAAAGGGAAACTATAAATGGATCTATAGTCGAAGCGGTGGATAAAGCCAGCGAACCCTGGGGTGTAAAAATCACCCGTTATGAAGTAAAGAATATTACCCCCCCTGTAAGTATCCGTGAAGCAATGGAAAAACAAATGCGGGCAGAACGTGAAAAAAGAGCGATCATAGCAGAATCGGAAGGTACCATGCAGGCTAAAATCAATGTTGCCGAAGGGGACAAGCAGGAAGCAATAAAAAAATCGGAAGGTGAAAAACTCAAAAGAATTAATGAAGCACAGGGTAGGGCATCGGAAATTGAAGCGCTGGCCATTGCAACAGGAAATGGTCTGAAAATCATAGCTACGGCCATGGATACCCCAAATGGAAGAGAAGCTGTTTCACTCCGCATCGCTGAACAATACCTTCAGGAATTCGGCAAACTGGCACAGAAGAATAATACCATGATATTACCAGCCAACCTCACTGATCTTACCGGGGTTTTGGCTTCAGCAAGAAAAGTGCTGGAATTTAGTCAGCCGGTAGTGGAGAACGGCAAGACAAAAAACTAATATTATTTTCATTATTGTCCAAAAATTTTTTAAAATTAGTAACTATTGCCATCCTTATTGCTACTCCGATATAATTGATAATTGATAATTGATAATTGATAATTGATAATTGATAATTGATAATTGTTCATTGTTCATTGTTCATTGATAATTGATAATTGATAATTGTTCATTGTTCATTGATAATTGTTCATTGTCCATTGAATTGAGTTTTCTTTAAAAAAAAATTAATACAGAATACTAAAATATTTGCGAAATCGTTTCCAATGGACGACCCAATGATGAAATGATACCTAATCTATCTGGATATTAATCTTATTTATTCTTGTGAAAAGTCTGGCTTCTTGCGCATTATTCATATTGTACTTATTCTCAATTATTCACCCGAGTGAATTGATGAAAATCCCTTTTTTCTTCAAACACTATCAATTACATAAAAGTCTGAATGCCAGTATGGATCTTTTGGGGTTCTTAAACGACCATTACTGCAATGGGGATTTTAAGGATATGGATTACGAGGAGGATATGAAATTGCCCTTCAAGATTCCACAGAACTGCGTGAACAATCTGCCTTATTATATCCACAATTTGAGGGAGTTACCTAAAAATGATCTTCGTAAACCGATTCAATTCAATCAGATAATCATAAAAGACACCTGGTGCCGATCGTCCTTTTATCTAAACGCCATCTGGCAACCTCCAAAGTCCGATCCGCTGACCGCTGCCTGACACTAAATATTCATTGTCAAGTTGGTTTAACTGAAACCAATATACTTGCTTAATTCCCATAAGTAAGTAGTCAGGTTGGTATTTTATTGTGAATTCCTGCAATGTTTTTTCGATGATACAAGTTTGCCCCTAATGGATAGGATCAAACTTGCTAAATCTTCCAATTTCTTTTCTAAAATGAATTCAATTAAAAATCTCTTCCCGGGATTTGCCTTGGACCTGGTCAGGCAGTTATTTAACGTAGCTTCTCTGGTTAGGTATAATCCGGGGGAATTCCTCCTCCACCCTGGTCAAGCCATTAGGTCCATGTTGTTGGTACGCAGTGGTAAAGTCAAATTGTACCGGGAGGATAAAAATGGAAATGAATATTTTCTTTTTTATTTATTGCCTGGACAAGCCTGCGCAAGTACTATTTTGTCCGACATGCTTTGTGTAACCAGTAAAATATCAGTTAAAGCCGTGGAAACGACTGAGGTGTGGTTGGTTCCACAGTTGGAAGCACAACAAATGATGTTGAAACATAAAAGTTGGAATGATTATATAATCCGGAACCTTCAATTACATATCCATCAGCTCATGCAGGTGCTTGACTTTACGGTGTTTAAAAGTATGGATGAAAGGCTTGAACATTACCTGGAAACCCAGTGTAAAACACAGGAAAGCCCTTGTTTGCAGCTTTCACATCAGGAGATTGCAAATGACATGAGCTCTTCCAGGGAGGTCATCTCCAGGTTATTGAAAAAAATGGAACAAAAGGGCAAGGTAAAATTGTACAGAAGCCAGATTGAAGTTATTTCTTAATACCATTTTTAAATGAACCCACTTGTACATCGCATCTTTATACTTCTGATGATTAGCCTGGTGGTCCTGACATTTTTGGTGCTGACCTACCTGGGTTTTACATATTATACCATACCATTGGAGCAACGGTTTTTTTATCCTGGTCACGAACTTCTAAAACCAAGTGGATTGCTCGGCCACGGTTTAGGTATTGTGGGATCTGCCTGTATGACGGTAGGGGTTTTTTCGTACATGGTAAGGAAGCGTAAAAAAAGCCTGTCGCGGGTAGGCGTATTAAAAAACTGGCTGGAGTTTCATATTTTCTTGTGTACCATAGGGCCAATCATGGTGCTTTTTCATACCGCATTCAAGTTTGGTGGTATCGTTGCGGTCAGCTTCTGGAGTATGGTGGCCGTCGTGCTGAGCGGAGTAATCGGGAGATTTATTTACAATCAAATACCCCGCTCCATACAGGGCAGGGAATTGACATTGCAAGAAGTGATTGGGATGAAGAATAACGCCACACAGGAGCTATCCCACATCAGAAACTCCTCCGGGCAAAGTATTGAAGCCATTCTGGACCAGCTTTCCAGCCGGGATACCGGGAAGCAGCAAAATAGTTTAATAAAAAATCTGTATCATGACTACCGCAAAGAGATTCAATTGTACCGTGCCATAAAGAAAACAATTGCAAATCTGGATTTATCTGCAGCGGTAAGATATCGCGTGATGAAACTGGTAAAGGGCGAATTGCAGCTCCGAAGGAAGATCAACCGCTTGCAGACTATGCAAAAGCTATTCCGGTCATGGCATGTGGTTCATTTACCATTTGCCCTGATTATGTTGGTTATTATGATTATTCACGTCATTATTACATTATCTTTTGGATACAAATGGATTTTCTAGCTCGTTATGGAAGCATTAACTGAAAAAATTATCATCTACAGCCTGGTTTTTATTTTTTGTATACTAACGCTTTATTTATACCTCAAAAAACTTAAAACGGGATCATTGGAAGTAGGTATAAAAATAAATAAGGCCAAAGAAGAAGGTTTGCATGAACCGGTTTCCCTCCATCCGGTAATCAATCCAGATACATGTATTCAAAGTGGGGCCTGCGTGACGGCCTGTCCGGAAGAAGACATCATTGGAGTTAAAGATGGTGTGGCGACCATTATCAATGCCTCACAGTGCATAGGCCATGGGGCTTGTTTCCATGCCTGCCCGGTCCAGGCCATATCCCTGGTCATAGGTACTGAAAAAAGAGGCGTTGAGCTTCCTCACGTAAATCAAAATTTTGAAACAAATGTTGCCGGCATATATATCGCCGGTGAATTAGGGGGAATGGGTTTGATCAAAAATAGTGTGGAACAAGGGAAACAAGCCGTTGAAAACATTGTGCAATCCATGTCCGGTCGAAATGGGACAGGCGACTTTGACCTGATCATAATCGGAGCGGGTCCTACAGGAATTTCAGCTTCTCTGACGGCCAGAAAACACCATTTGAGTTTTTTAACCCTGGACCAGGACACCCTGGGCGGTACCGTTTATTCATTTCCAAGGTCAAAAATTGTGATGACTGCACCGATGGACCTGCCCTTATATGGCAAGATCAAATTGTTTGAAACTTCGAAAAATGAATTGATCGACTTGTGGAATACTGTACTCCAAAAAAACAATATAACTATTACCGAAAACTGCAAAGTAGAGGCGATAGAGAGACAAGGCAGTCATTTTCTGATCACCACCTTGAATGGGAAACAGTATAGCGCCAATGCAGTTTTATTGGCCATTGGACGGCGAGGTACCCCAAGAAAATTAAACATACCAGGAGAAAGCCTGGAAAAGGTTGCCTACAGGTTGCTTGAACCGGAATACCTGGACGGCAAACAAATAATCGTAGTCGGAGGTGGGGACTCTGCGATTGAATCGGCTTTATTGCTTGCTCCGCAGAATAAAGTCTTATTGTCTTACAGAAGTGAGAATTTTAACCGGCTTAAGCCGAAAAACAGCGAAAAAATAAAAGAAGCCATGTCAAAAGGTTTAATTGATGTGCGATTCAGTTCAAACCTGTTATCCATTCATGAAAAATTTATTGAATTGGAAAATAAGACCACCGAAACCATGGAGCGGATTGAAAATGATCTGGTTTACATTTTTGCCGGTGGAGAATTACCCACCCAGTTTTTACAAAAAACCGGAATTGAAATTACCAAACGATTCGGACATACGATGTTATCACACAAAAGGAAATAAAATGAAAATCCGATATCGGTTGGCCACTCTGATTACGTTGCTGTTTTTCGTGCGATCAAACGGACAGATTTCTCCTGGTGACCTGGCTGCTCCCCATGCTCACCTGGAAGGGATTTCCAATTGTACAAAATGCCATGAGATTGGGCGGAAAGTTTCCGAAGAAAAATGCCTGGCTTGCCATCTGGAAATTAAGGATAAAATCAGTACAAAAAAGGGCTACCATTCATCAACTGAAGTAAAAAGTAAAAGCTGCGTTTCCTGTCATAGTGACCATCATGGAGTTAAATTTGAAATCGTTCATTTTGATAAAAACAAATTTGATCATAATCTGGCGGGTTATCCATTGACGGGGAAACACCAGGAGTCAGAATGTGTTTCATGTCATACGGGCAAATTTATTTCGGCGGAAAAAATAAGGGATAAAAAATTCACGTATTTAGGTTTAGACACAAAATGTTTGAGCTGTCATGAAGATGTTCATAAGAATACCTTATCGATGGATTGTGCAAGTTGTCACACCACCAATGCTTTTAAGCCGGCCTCGTTGTTTGATCATACGGACACCAAATTTCCATTGATCGGCAAACACCAGGACGTAGAATGTATAGATTGCCATAAAGTAGATCAAAAGGAAGGGAAAAAATATCAGGAATTTGCGCTTAATAAATTTAACCAATGCAGTGTCTGTCATGAAGATGTACACCGGAAAAGTTTTGGACCCAATTGTTCGTCGTGCCATATTGAACAATCGTTTGAGGAAATAAAATATTCAGCCGGTTTTAATCACAACGTTACTGATTTCTCGCTTAAGGGTAAACACAGGTCTATCGACTGCAAAGCATGTCACAAGGATGGAACCAAAGACCTGACCACCGCTTTCCAGGAATACACCGGGAAAAAAGTGGAAAACTGCACCACCTGCCATGAGGACGTTCATGGAAATAAATTTGGACAAAACTGTGTTCAATGCCATACTGAACTGTCTTTTAAGGTTGCTAAGACTCCTGGGGCATTTAACCATGATTTAACCGATTTCCAACTGGAAGGTAAACACCGGGAAGTGGACTGTAAAGGATGCCATAAAAATAAATTAATGGACAAGCTCCATCACGACAAATGCATAGATTGTCACAGCGATTATCATCAGAAACAATTTGTCCGGGCAGGTCTGCCTACTGATTGTAGCGCCTGCCACGTCGTCCAAGGTTTCAGTGAATCCACTTACTCTATCGAACAGCACCAGTCTAATTCATTTCCTCTCCAGGGTGCCCACCTGGCAGTGTCCTGTCTGGATTGTCATAAAAAGGATACTGCCTGGAATTTTAAAAATTTGGGCGTACGTTGCATTGATTGTCATCAGGATATACACCTGGGAGACCTTAACAAAAAATATTATGTGCAGCAGGAATGTAAAAACTGTCATTCAGAAGAGTCCTGGGTTGCCGTCGAATTTGATCACGAACAGACCGGATTTGGTTTAGAAGGAAAGCATCAAATCCAAAAATGCATCAACTGTCATCAACCTGCATCTATTGTAAAAGGTAAAAAGCAAATCGTGTTTGACCTGCCTTC
The DNA here is from genome assembly GCA_034439915.1 of Saprospiraceae bacterium. Taxonomy (GTDB): domain Bacteria; phylum Bacteroidota; class Bacteroidia; order Chitinophagales; family Saprospiraceae; genus JADJLQ01. The sequence continues at coordinate 34,671 of JAWXBI010000037.1, forward strand.
CGCAACCTGTGAATCCTGTCATCAAAATGTACATCTTACCCAATTTGAAAAAAATGGATTAACCGATTGTGCCCTTTGTCATGCCTTTGAAAATTGGACGGCGAGCAGATTTGACCATAATCAGGCTAAATTCCAGTTGGAAGGAGCACATAAAAATGTCTCTTGTGACAAATGTCATAGGACGGTTGAAGAAAAAGGTGTTACTTACACCCAGTACAAATTGATCCGGTTCAGATGCATCGATTGCCATTTATTTTAATAGTAGTTCTTTCAGGACTTAAACTTGCCGGACAATCACCGCATGGACAACAACTCCGGATAGACTGCAGTCAGTGTCATACGGCTAATAGTTGGACGTTAGATGCAGCAGCGATTAGATTTGATCACGACTCCACTTCATTTCGGCTCCGGGGACAACACCAGCGTACCGATTGTAAGGCCTGCCATTCGACGTTGGTTTTTTCGGAAGCTCCTTCAGATTGCCTAAGTTGTCATCAGGACTTACACGGGCAATCGTTGGGAAACGATTGTGCCAGATGCCATAATAGCAATTCCTGGATTATAGAAAATGTGTCCAGGATGCATGAACTGGTTTCCTTTCCGTTGTTAGGGAATCATGCCGCTGCAGATTGTATGGATTGCCACCTGTCTTCAGTTCCGCTCCGATTTGAACGTATAGGTACAGCTTGTATAAATTGCCATGAAATGGAGTATCTCCAAAACGACAAGCTCGACCATAAAAAAGCAGGTTTTTCTACCGAGTGTGCTCCATGTCATGACCTACGAGCTTCGAGTTGGGCCGCATCTTTTAATCATGCTTTTTTCCCTTTAACCAAGGGCCATGACATACAAGATTGCAATAAGTGTCATACAAATGGATATTCAGGAACTTCAGCAAAATGTATTGATTGTCATACGATGGATTTCAATAACGCCCGGAACCCTAATCATAATACATTGAACCTTTCATCGGATTGCGCAAGCTGTCATACTACAGCGCTGGATTGGACACCAGCGGGTTTCCCAATTCATAATCAAATTCATAAACTGGAAGGTGCCCATGCCAGAATTATCAACCAATGCGCCGAATGTCATCAAGGGAATTATACAGGAAATACACCAAAAACCTGTTTTGGATGTCATTCCACGGATTATAATGCCACCAAAAATCCAAATCACAAATCAGCTAATTTCCCTACCAACTGTGACAACTGCCACAGTCAGAATACCTGGAGTCCAGCTACTTTCAATCATGACAACCAGTATTTCCGGATTTATAGTGGAAAACATAAAGGAGAATGGTCTCTCTGTGCAGAATGTCACACCAGCCCGGGTAATTTTTCTTCGTTTAGCTGTATCGATTGTCATGAACACAACAACAAAAGTAATGTAGATAAAGAACATAAAAATATAAGTGGATATTCCTACACCGGTACCTCCTGTTATACTTGTCATAGGAATGAATAGCCAATGGTAGGAAACAAATGGACATCAGGTTAATTATAACAGTGGAAATCTCTTTGTCAATGAGGTGATGGGTGTCAAACAACTGAAACTATCACCATTAGAATTGTTTTTTTCCGATTATTCCTATTCTTAATAGTGTATCAGCACACAATATTGCCTGCTTTATATGGTTTGAAATTCATAAGAATTCTGGAGAATGCAATACCGAAAATTTGACAAATGGACTTTAATCTGGGATATAGAAAATCAGTGTAAAATTTTAACTAAAGTTGAGCTAAATTAAATGTACTCCTGTGATAAATGTCACAGACCAATTGAAGAAAGAGACGTTACTTGCGTTCAGGGGAAAAGAGTCAAAGAATTTATGCGTGGTGGGTTATTTATAATATTAATGGTATTTGCGGTTATAAAACTAACCGCACAGTCTCCGCATGGCCAGGAATTTAAAATTGAATGCAGTCAGTGCCACACGGCTGACAATTGGAAAGTAAACAGGGCAGCCATTACATTTGAGCATGACTCCACGTCTTTTGTTTTGAACGGACAACATCAGACGGTCGATTGCAGAGCCTGCCACACTTCATTGGTTTTTTCTGATGCCTCACCTTCGTGTATAAGCTGCCATCAGGACATCCACAGCCAATCACTGGGAAATGAATGTGCCAGATGCCACACGAGCAATTCCTGGATTATTGAAAACATATCCAGGTTGCATGAACTGGCTTCTTTCCCATTGTTGGGAAATCATGCTTCTGCGGATTGCGTGGATTGCCATTTGGGTGCTGTTCCGCACAAATTTGAACGGGTCGGATCAGCCTGTATAAATTGCCACGAATCGGATTACCTCAATACAGCAAAACTGGATCATAAAAAAGCCGGATTTTCAAACGAGTGCTCCCAATGTCATGATATTCGGGCCTTGAATTGGTCTGCGTCCTTTAATCATGAATTTTTCCCTTTAACGAAAGGTCATGCGGTAGAGGCATGCAGCAAATGCCATACCAGTGGTTACACAGGAACATCGACGAAATGTGTGGATTGTCACACCACAGATTTCAACGCGGCCACCAATCCGAATCATAAAACACTAAATCTGTCTACAGATTGTGCGAGTTGCCATACTACGGAAGCAGATTGGACACCGGCAAGTTTCCCGGTCCATAACCAGATATATAAACTGGAGGGAGCCCATGCCGGGATAGCCAACCAATGTGCGGAGTGCCATCATGGGCTATATGATGGCGGAACCCCAAAAACCTGTTTCGGTTGCCATCTAACCGATTATAACGAAACTACCAATCCTAACCATAAGATTTCATATTACCCTACCAGTTGCGAAACCTGTCATAACCAAACCTCATGGGGTTCTGCTACCTTTGACCACGGCAAAACTAAATTCCCCTTGACCGGTGTACACCACGAGGTCAATTGTATAGAATGCCATGCCCAGGGGTATACAGGAATCTCTACGAAGTGTGTGGATTGTCACATCTCAGAGTTCAATGCTGCCACAAGTCCGAATCATAAAACCTTAAACTTGTCTACTGACTGCGCGGGTTGTCATACCACTTCTGAATCGGATTGGACACCGGCGAGTTTCCCGGATCATAACCAGATATATAAACTGGAGGGAGCCCATGCCGGGATAGCCAACCAGTGTGCAGAATGTCATCATGGAATATATGATGGTAGTACCCCCAAGACATGTTTTGGCTGCCATGCCACCAATTATA
>JAWXBI010000038.1:0-25456 GCA_034439915.1 Saprospiraceae bacterium
CCAGTTGACAGGTCAAATACACTATAAACCATGGTATACCCAATGTGTGAACGGTTAACATCATAACCATTCAATCGATTCGTACCAAATGGATAACTGATCCGAATATCATAATTGCAAACGCCATAATTTTCTAAAAAATCATCAACATCAAATGTCCTGTAGCAGGTATCAAATGGCATGGAGGCATTTACATGATTATTACAGATCAAATTACAATCTGGTCCTGGTTCTCTTTCAATAGTTGTTGTCTTTAATATGATATTCGCTTCCCAACCAACGCTGGCATTGATAGAGGTGCTAAAGAATTTAAAAGTAAGACATCCGCTTGGATCTGTACTCGTATACGTCCCGCTCAATGGATTTAGCGCAGTCCCTTCCTTGATCAGTGTACCGTCGGCACCTCCATTATATACACTTAATTTATCCGCCCCGGTAAATAAACTGAAAGTGACGAAACTCACGTATACTACACCAGTACCGCACATTGTCACCGTGGAAGTACAATTTTCTTCGGTATCTGCATTGTCACCGCAAATAGCGTAATTGCCATTAGGCCCTCCACTATCGTAATATGTTTGTCCATTGGTAACCTGAATTATTGAAACGTTAGCATTGACAGGCTGGGTCACCTGGGCACTAACCACGTGAATCGATATGAAACACAATAAAAAAGCAAATAGAATATTCGTTTTTTTCATGAGATTTGGTTTTGCAAAAAAAAATATTGTAAAATTCTAGTCTATAACCCAACAAATATAGTTTCGAAACACATGATACCTCATACCCTATTAATGGTATTTTTTACATAAGCTATTTTTGTAATTTATAACTATCTTGTTTAAAATATTATAAAGGACAATTTCTCCACCGATTGACCAAAATATTTTACAAAATAATATAAACCAGGCCCACCTAAGTCGCTTTTATTCAATAAAATATGATTCCAACCCAATTTGAGTGTGGGTTTTTTTATATATACATTTCTGCCATTTATGCTCTGTATACTGATACTATGGGCACTCAAATCATCTACAAAAAAATCAATATTAACTTCTTCTTTTCCCGGGTTAGGGAATAGCTTAGTGGCATTATTTTCCGTTGTTTTTTCCGACCATTTTATTGCAAATTCCCTTTCATTGAAATATAAAAATGAGGCAAAAGATTTTGAAGCCAATAATTGAGGTCTAACGGGTCCGGCAAAGCCGAAGAAATCGATTGACAGGATCGGATCAGCTGTATTTAGATCTTTCCCCTGCGGGTTTACCCATGCCATTTTAAATTCCACGCCTGAATGAAAATTAAATTCCTCTGCCCTGAGTTTTATTTGACCTCCGGCATATTGGCAGGAAGACGCAGCATGTTGTAAGCGAAATCCCATCTGGAGTACCTGATTAGATGAGATAACTGAGCGGCTGTACACATTAAGGCGCTGTCCGCCAGGGATATCTTGGGTCTTGAACTGGAGTTCCACAAACTCGTTTGCCCTGGATTCTAATTCATTTAACCCCAAAGCAGCAGAATAATTGACATCCCCGGTTTTGACGCCAATAAAATTGGCATTAGAAATAGATGAAGTCAAATTCTTCAGCTCCAGAATTTTTGGATATATCCAGGGGTTTTCCGGGTCGACGAACATATATTCAGCAGGTAGGAAATTCCAGTTTTCATTTTTACCGAAACCAGCAATACTTCCTAGAATGAGTCGCCTTAACTCAATGAGATCGGATACGGAAATGGTACCGGATTGGTTGATATCGGCGGCAATCCGAAGATAAGGGTCGGCTAATAAAACCTGGCCAAGGATGTGTTTTTCCATTACCAGTAAATCCAGGCTGGTTACCCCGTTGACCGGGTTGTCTTGTTTTGACGGTCGGAGGATATAATTTTGGCCAAAAGGTAAATTGGGTGATTGATACAAACCATTTACATCTGTGATTGCATTGAATGAAGTGGGCTCAAATTTTAGATTTACCTGATGGATACCGAATTGTTGCCCAGTAGTCACTGAGCCGCTGATTAAAAGTTCTCCGGACGGACCACAACCATTTTGATGCCCATTGACCATGACCGATATGTTACAAGTGGCCTGCAGGTTATTGATATTGGTCATCCAGATCCTATAAGACCTTAGGCCTGTACTATCACAGGTTAATGTCTTTATGGTATCCTCCGTGTTGGGACTAAAGCTGAACCGGAGTGATCCCGCACCACAGCCAGGGCTGGACCCAGCATCAAAATCTTTGGCATAAATTTTCATCTGTCCGCTTTCGGGCAGTCCGACGGATACCACAGCGTTGCTGCAAAAAGGCACCGGCATACTTCCATCCCCGATTGTAATGACAGCATGGGTGCTATCGACATTGCCACAGGGGTCTCGCCCGATTAAAACCAGCGTATAAATACCAACCGATAATCCACCGGGTATTAATACCCCATTGTTAATGGTCAATTTAAATTTCAAGGGTCCGTTTAAAAAAGCCTCCAGTTGTATGTTTCCCGAGGGACTACAATCATCATTGATCGAGGGATACAAATAGAATTCATTGGTCTTACAGTTATCAGAGGCCGATACCAAAGTGTCTGGAATATTAAGTTGTGGAGGATTCTGATCGATAAACCGGATAATTTGGTTATATTGAATATATCCATCTCCATTATCCTTCAGAGCCCGATAAACACAATATCGTTCGCTGGCATCCGCAACCATGCTGTCGTTCAGGATAAAATCCGGAAACAAATTACGTTGAGTTTTATAGACACATCGATCCAACACCTGCCATTTCCTGACCAAAACCATACACACTGATGAACTGTCTTGAATCAAACTGTCGTGGTAGATTATTTCCAGGTTTTCTGTTTCTGCATCTTTTATCAAAGGCATGGGGACAGACAGTGAATCGAGGTTTTCCGACATGGAACAGTCCATAACCATATCTGGAGGAAAAATAACTTCAAAATCAGAATGTGGTTTAAAGATTAATTTTTGGCTTGCCTTAAAAACCTTACCGCAATCATTAACGAAAGTCCAGGTTCTTACGATATTACCCAACTCACAATGGTCGGGAGCCGTACTGTCCTGAAACAAAAACGCACCGGTCGTATGACAACTGCTTTGAACATTAAACTGCCTGGGTCCCGGAGCCTGATTAAAAACAGGCCTAAAAAACAACGAATCCGGATGGATAACAGCAGCCTCGATGGTATCCCTGAATAAATAGTACTGGCAATAAATTGGCTTTGGCCCGGTGTATTCATTATAACCCTGACACAAGGGATAGGTATAATTACCAGATTGATCATAGCTGGCATCATCTCGTAAAGGGCCACCATAATATTTAATAAAATGCAAAGGATCACAGTTGCAGGTTAATGGGCCTGGCCAGGTATTGTTTGCCAGGGTTGTACCTATGCATAATGAGTCAGGACAACAATCCGTACCTGATAGCTCAGAAGCCTTGGATCCATCCGTATACACCACCAGGTCAGGTAAAGGTGAAAAGACCAGCGGAACAGTGTCTACGATTGTAATCCGGACCGGTATTTCAGCATAATTCCTGGTGATCCGTGAAAGGTATTGCGCAGTATATGCAGAAGCGCATGATCCGGTATCTTCCAACTTCGCAGACTCGGGGTATTGAAAGGCGTCATCGAGCAAAAATAAACCCGAATTTAGAGCCGCAAAACAATCCAACCGGTACTCCATCAAACACTTGGTACTTGCCTGCTGAAAGTTTGTCCAGGCTCTGAATTCGGGAATCGTCAGATAACAAAACCATTGGTGCGATCCGCAAGAAAACCCGGGGTCCAAAGGAGGCAGGTTACAGGCTTCAAACACCCTGAATAATAAATTGTGGTTTACGCAAGCATTTAAATCCAGGTAATCTTTAAATAAAAACGAAGTGATCCACCGATCGATCAATTCATCATAAAAATTTTTCCGGTTGGTATATTGATCTGTCCCGCTGCATTGATTCGATATAAAATCAATCCAGTATTGGCGGTAATATTGAACCGAATCCTCAACGGCAATGGCAAAATGAAGGCTGGAACAACAAACATCAGATGATAAGCTATCGAGATCTTTCGCATATACCCTGGACCAACATTCCTCCGGATGTATAAAATATTGTGCAGCTGCAACCGGACGGGCAACCGGCTTTTCATCACCTATTACCTGAATACATATTTCTAAGCGGCTGGCATTAAAACAGGGATCTGAAAATAAAAACTTTGCAGTATATCCACCCGGCGACAAAGAAAGTTTGACTGGAAGAAAATTATTAATCACGATTTGTTTGCCGGGATCCTGAGGATCTTTATATACTAATTCCAGCCGCTGAACCACTACATTACAATCCGAAAAATTCATAAAAGTATCCAGTGATACCGGTGCTTTACAATCCGCAGGCGCCACCTGAAATTCCATGGATGAGATATCCGGAATTTCCGGAGCTGAATTATCTTCAACCAGAATGTTCTGAATACACACGGTGTCAGAAGCCAGGCAACTCACATTAAAAATCCATTGTCGCCGAATTTTATAGGTAGTCCCACAACCTGGAATAATAAAATCGCTGTAAGAAATACCGAGCCCGCAATTTGTTGTTGAATCCAGTGCAGAAAACCCCTGCCACATTGGGCTTAGAAAGCCAGTTGGGTCGGAGTCAGGCCTGTTGTCATTATTTTTATCCAACAGGGTTTGAAGGAAACCGGGAGAAAGATGGGATGCTTCGATTCCGGATGGAATCAAGTCACATGAAATCCTTAAGTCTGAAGGGCAAACCAATGAATCAAACGTAGGTTTAAGGAGAAAGAGGGTGTCGATACAAATCGTACTCTCCTTGGATTTAATTTCAATTTCCCGTATGATGATACCGGTGAACTGATCATCGCAGGGTAATGCTTCAAACCGGATGCTCCGATAACTGAATTTCAAGCCTGAACAAGTAGAGAAATCACTTCCTTTGGATACATTCTGTTCCCATTTAAAACAATCGATCGTGTCGGAATTACATAAAGCAATCGGGGGCAATGATTCCGACACCCTGAGGTAGCCGAAACAAGTAGATCCGTCCGATTTCACTTCATATAAAAAATTAGTATTGAGGTGGGAAATATTTACGGCATCCTGATCCAGCTTGTCCGTACCAAATGGATAATATAACGTTAAATCATATTCGCAAAGTCCAGCGTTAGCGACCAGAATTTCCTCCAGCCCAATTTCTTTATAACAAGTATCCAGGGGAATTGAAATCAATACATTCGGTATGCATTGAGGGATACAAGAGCTGTCGTTGGGATTATTTTTCGTTTGCACAATAATATCCACTTCCCAACCGATTGAATTGCCAATAGTCGTGCAAAACCATTCAAAAGTGACACAGCCATCTGGTGCTGAACTTTTAATAAATGTACCCGTAGTCAGTTTCATTCCGTTTAACGAAACCCCCTGCGTTTGGCTATTGAATAGTATCGGACCGCTTGTCGATCTTCCGGCATAAATCCTTAACCGGTCTCCGGTAACGATCTGATAAGCGACAAAATTGACCGATACCGTATCGGCGTTAGAACATAAAGTAAATACGGAGGTACAATTCAGGGATTCATTGAATGGATCTGAACAATTTATATAATTCCCAGGTTGATCCGGGAGCTTACTGCCTCCTGGTCCACCGGAATCGAAATACTTATCGCCGGTGATTACTTCAAATGTATCCGATTGTTTATCGAGGCCATGGATAATATTTTTCTGTGCACATAACCCAGAAGAGAAAATCTGAATAAAATAAATGAATAGATAAACCCATACCGATTTATATCGGCATGTCCATGGAAAAATAAGATATGAGATAAAGTTTTGCACTTTACTCTTTGTCTAAAGTTCTGGTTCTAAAATTCGAATATCTCAGTTGAGAATCGGTTCAAAAATAGCTTGATTATCAATGAGATTACAGCATTTATAGTTAAATTTTCAGCTGCTTCGTTTTCAAGGTTTGATTGTTGTAGTTACCCGGTATTTGTTAACTGATCATCTTTTTTTCAATGGCCAACTGGATAAGGGATATACTGTTTTTTACTCCCAGTTTCCGGAATAAATTTTTACGATGCACTGCCACAGTTTGATCCGAGATAAAAAGGCTGACTGAAATCTGTTTATTGTTCAGCCCTTTACAAATTAATTTTAATACCTCTTTTTCTCTAGCTGTGATTGGAAAAGCAATCCTCCCGTTCGCCCGGTTTGGATCAGGAGGCAACAAGGGCACCGGATGTATACGGAAACCCGGGGGCAGATAGACCTGTTTTTTTAGCAGGGCGTGTATGGCTTCCATAAAAGTCACATCATCTGAATAAGCATATATAAATCCGTCTGCTCCTTTGACCAAACCCCGCCTAACCAGATCCAATTGATCCTGGCTGGCAATCAACAGGACCATATTTTTTCGCGACTTTTTCTTAATCAGTTCGATAATTTTAAGCTCTTCTATTCCCTTTTGATGTATTCCTATAATCATCAGGTCAGCCATCCAGTCGGATACCCTGATGAGCGCCTCCCTGGCTGAGGAAGTCGTGCCTATACAGTTAAAATGAATATCGGAATGGCGATCCAGAATATTGATTAAACCTTGATTATAAATGGGATATGGGTATATTATCGAATAATTTATTGTCATTTAATGTAAGAATTGGACGGTAAAACAAGATGTTTACCAGATCGGTACAAGGCATAATTAAATCCAGGTTGTATCGCATAAGCTCCAACCTGGCCTCTGAGATTAACCGCAATAAAACCTACCTGAAATTCCGTATAATTTTTATTTGCATTAATGATCCTCCGAATGGCTTCCTCACAGGCTTTTTGGGGCGATTTGCCGCTTCTCATCAATTCAACGATCAGAAACGCAGAGCATTGCCTCAGGACTACCTCTCCCAATCCAGTACCCGTGGCAGCTCCAACGTGCTGATCCACAAACAATCCGGAACCAATAATCGGGCTATCCCCTACCCTCCCATGCATTTTAAACGCCAAACCACTGGTGGTACATGCTCCGGCCAACTGTCCATTTTGATCCATAGCGATCATTCCAATGGTATCGTGATTCTCAATATTGATCTTAGGTTGATATTTGGAGGTGACTTTCCAATCCTCCCAGGCTTTGCGGGATTTTTCTGTAAGAAGGTTTTCTTTTTTGAATCCCTCCTGAACGGCAAATTGAAGAGCCCCTTCACCGACCAGAATTACATGAGGGGTTTTTTCCATAACCCTTCGTGCCACGGAGATCGGATGTTTGATGTGTTCAAGCGCACATACGGAACCTGCTTTACCTTCATGATTCATAATACACGCATCCAGGGTCACCCGTCCATCCCTGTCCGGCAAACCACCATATCCGACTGAAAGATTATCCGGATCGTTTTCAGGCACCATCACACCTGCTTCTACCGCATCCAACGTGGACCCTTTTTTTTCCAAAACCGCCACCGCAGCCTTGTTGGCTTCCATTCCAAAATCCCAGGTAGACAAAATAACAGGCCGTTCCGGTTTTGCAGCTATACCAGGTGAATCCATTAACGTAATACCTGCCAGTGCAGGTGCCATTTTGATAAATTGCCGTCTTCTGGTCATAATTTTATTCATGGTGATAATATCTGTTCAGAACTGAAACAAGGTAATTATTTTTGACGGCACATGAAATGGTTGATCTATGCCTTATTCAGAATAGTGATTTGGATTTTGTCCGGACTATCAGATCAGACACTGTATAAAATATCCGGTGTAATAAAATTTTTACTATTAAGAATCATTAAATATCGTCTGGTAGTCGTGGAGTCAAATCTTTTCAAATCTTTTCCGCAAAAAACGAAGCATGAAATCCAGACTTTGGTCAATCAGTATTATCAAAATTTGAGTGAAATTCTGGTGGAAAGCCTCGCATCTTATGATTGGCCAATAAAGCGCTTTAAATCCCATTTTGAATTTAAAAACATGGAGGTTCTCCACGAAATTTTAAAACATCACCCCCGCGTAATCGGAGTAACCGCTCATACTGGAAATTTTGAGTTAGGCGCTGTGCTGACTCAGGAACAATTGAAAGTGCCCTGTTATGCCGTCTATCGTCCACTTGCCAATCACTATATCGAGGAGTTTCTGTTGCAAAGAAGAACCAAACAGGGTTTAACTATCCGGCCGAATAAGCAACTGAATGAATTGATCGAAAAGATGACCGGTAAAAGCATATTATTTCTTGTAGCAGACCAAAATCCGGCAGCCATTCAAAAGGCCTTGTGGTTGGATTTTCTAAATCAGGATACCGCGTTTGTTCATGGTCCTGCGGTTTTGTCAAAAACACACCGTATGCCCATTATATATTTTGATACCGTGAGAATACGTCAAGGTTATTATGAATGTTACCTATCCTTGCTTATCGAAGACCCAGATGAACTGAGCGAACTGGATATAACCCGGGCTTATGCTGACCGATTGGAAGCCGGGATTCTGAAACACCCTGATGATTGGTTGTGGTCCCATAAAAGATGGAAGTGGAGACGTGCCGGCAATGAGATCATCAAAGTATAATTGCCCGATTTTCTTGTAAATCGAAAGATCATCAAGGTCTGCCACTCCGACTGGTTTGCAACCTCGATTTAATGCCCATACAAAAATGAAGGTAACTTCGTTGGATAATAGGAATGAGCACTTTTACCCTGGCTATGCTCCGCTTTCCCTGGTGTTTGATATGGTCAGGTCTTATCTGCATTTTTTTTCCAGCCGTTTACCTGAATGCCCAATCATCTGATAACTTTCGGATGTGGAAGGGGCTGGTTGTCGATTCTATAGTTATTGGAGACTCTGCCTATATTATTCCCGAGACCATATTTATCACTGACCTGCGGGGGACTAATTTACCGATTGTTTTCAAAGCAGAAGGCAAATACTTAAAGATTAGCCATTCCTCCCACTGGTCAGATACTGTAGTCATCCGATACCAGATTTTAAACCGGGACCCGGACTTCAGGATCTTTTCTACAGCTATGGATACAGGCGTTTTCCAGCAGCCAGAATTGGCCATGAGTTATAAATTTCCTCAAAGTCCCAGAGTCGTCACTCCCGGAACCAAAGACCAGGTGGATTATGCCGGTGCTTTTGGCAGAGGGGTAAGTTTTGGCAATAACCAAAACCTGGTATTGAATTCCAATCTTAATCTTCAACTCAGTGGAAAGCTGGGAAATGATATTGAGGTTAATGCGGCGATAAGCGATGAAAATCTGCCTCTACAGGCAGACGGGAATACCCAACAACTTAATGAAATCGATAAAGTATTTGTGGAAATCAAAAGAAAAAACCAGGTCTTGCTGGCAGGTGACCAGCAAATGTCGCCTGACAATACCTATTTTCTGCGCTATTTAAAAAAATACAAAGGGATTCAGTACGCTACAGAAAATTCACTTAAGGATGGAGGAATCCTCGCTACCAGGGCTTTTGCCTCAATAGCCCGAGGAAACTTTAAACGTCAGGTGTTGGAAATTCAGGAGGGTAATCAGGGCCCATACCGCCTTACCGGAACCGGCAATGAACTATTCGTTATTATTTTGTCTGCATCTGAAAAAGTCTATCTGGATGGGGTATTGCTCATCCGGGGACTCGAAAACGATTATGTCATTGACTATAACCGTTCTGAAATCAATTTTACAGCCAAACGAATCGTCAATCGGAACAGCCGGGTCGTGATCGAATTTGAATATTCCAACCAGTCGTACTTAAAATCCGCTATGGGTTTACAATCCAGTTATTCCAAAAATAATTTTTCAGTCCAATGGAATACCTATAGGGAGCAGGACAATAAATCATCTAATACCATCCAGGACCTGAATACCGAGGATAAACTTTTGCTTCGCGAAGCCGGGGATCAGGTCACCAACCTGAGCAGGCCTTCCTATCGGTTAAACACCGGGAATACCGATTTAAATTCAATTCGTTACCGTTTAACCGACACCTTAGTGAACCAAACGGTATACAAAAACATTCTCGTGATTTCACCCTTGCCGTATGAATCTGGTTACGATGCTCAATTTTTTTTCGTAGGGCCGGGCCAGGGTAATTATATTACGGAGACCCAATTGTTTACTAATGGGCGCGCTTACCGCTGGGTAGCTCCTGATCCGGTTACTCAGGCAAGAAGAGGTGAATATGAACCTATCAGTACTCTGGCAGCACCAAAACAACAGACCCAGCATTCAGTTCAGATAGAATACAAACCTGAACTTGGTTTTTATACAAAAACCGAGCTCAGTCTCAGTGACCTGGACCTTAATTTATTTTCTCCAAAAGATCAACAAGACGATATAGGACTGGCCTGGAGGCAGGAGTTGGGTTATCTGGCCAAATTGGATCGGGAAGGCATGAGCTGGAAGAATTCAATTTCAGTCGAAAGATTGAATAACCGGTTTAATTTTTTCGAACCATTCCGAAATCCTGAATTTCAGCGGGATTGGAGCCTGGATGGGGTGTCACCGGTGAAAACAAATGAGTTGATGTGGACTGCTAATACCCAGCTTGATCATAGACACTTCCTATTGGGATATACCTTTCAACATTTTGAAAGAAAAGCATACTATTCGGGTACACGGCACGGGTGGAATGGGCAATTGAATTATAAAGGGACTACCCTCAAATCCTTTGGAACTTTGGTATCTCAAGCGCAGTCTGAGATTCAGGGTACCTTCAGCCGCCCGCGGATCGAAATTTCCCAGCGACTCAGTTTAAAAGGGGATCACAAAGCTGGTGTTTATTGGGAATCTGAAACCAACAAACAATACCAGGCTCCCAACCACCAGCTCCTGCCGTCCAGTTTTTCCTATAGGCTGGTAAAGTCTTATGTTCAGGGGACCTTTGATCGACGTAAGTTCAGTTATCAATTAACTCATACGGCACGGATCGACAAAAGAAAACAAGAACAAGCATTGTATAATTATTTTCGTTCACAGGAATGGCAATTGGAAAATCAATGGCAATTGTCCAAAAATACGTTGTGGACTTTTACCGCAACGCGTCGCAATATTCAATTTGACCAGATCTTAAAAGAATCAGAAGACTTAAATTCAGGTTCACTCATCCTGAGACAATCATTGCATACCCGTTCTAACAATGATCTTTTTCGATTTAATCAGACCTTTGAATCCGGAACCGGTCAGGAGCCCTCGCTGGAATATACCTACCTCCGGGTAAATAAAGGACAGGGCTACTATACCTGGATTGATATTAATGAGGACTCCGTAATTCAGGTTTCTGAATTTACTTTAGCCCCTTTTCAGGACCAGGGAGAATATGTCCGTTTTGCCGTGACGAACAATAATTTTGTAAAAACAAAAAATCATTTGTTGCTTCAGCATATCGAAATAGACGGATCCAAATTGGGGCCTTCAAAAAAAGCCGGCCTGGTGCGAAAATTAGCTTTAACATCAAACCTGAACCTGGCCTGGAAACAGTTCGGTTCACAAAGATTTACGATTCCTTTTCAGGACGATACCAGCCTGGTGGGATTACAAGCCCAGATGAGAACTCAAATTTATTTTAACCGGGGAAAACCCGGATATGAATTTCAAATAGGCCAGATGTTCAACAAGTCAAAACAGCGGTTAAATACAGGATTTGAAGCCAGATCCGGAATTGAATATTTTTTCAGATCCCGGCACAAAATCAACTCGCGGATCACGTTGGAATCCTACCTTGCCCAACTGCAACAAGGGAATGAAATGCAGTTTGTTGAATTGAGAAATTATAAAATTCAGAGCCAGGTGGCTGAACCAAAGATCCAATATCAATCAGGGGCTTCATCACGGACCGCATTCTCATACCGGTATAAAAAAAGTGTAAACCAATTTGGGGAAGAAGGCGCTTTAATACAGGAGTTGAAATTAGAAATTATCAGTCAACCGGCAATCAAATGGAGTTTCCGGTCCGCTATTTCCTTTGTCCACATTGATTACAAAGGGAAAGACAATCCATGGTTACAATACAGTATGCTCCAGGGATTGCGGCCTGGAAAAAATTTATTAATCAACCTTAATATTGACCGGGAGATCAATTCGACGACCTTACTTCGTTTAGGGTATGATGCCCGGCAAAGTGAAGGAGGTCGATATATTCAAACCGGGAGGGCCCAGGTTATAGCAAACTTCTAATAAACATCAATCAACGCATGCATTTAAACATGAAAATAGTCTTGCCATGCAAATGGTTTATGCTTACCCTATTCATTAGCGGACCTTATTTCACGATTGCTCAAAACCCCTGGGTGTTGGGCTCTCCGGTAAGCTCAATCCATCAACGGGACCCGGGGCGTAAAAGTTTTTTTTTGGACACGATGAGTTTGTTTACCCAATTAAAGGAAGGTCGACCGATACCCATACCTATTAATGAATACGAGTATATCCATATTAATTTTAAACCTTGTTCCAATTTTTCTCCAGACTTGGCCTCACGATATAACGGCATAACGACAATTTGCGGACAAAGCGCAGGGTCTAATGTTAATATTGACATCGTTAATTTAAAAATTCATGTATTCATTATACACCTGGGAAAGGCTTATTTTATTGAACCGGATCCGATAATTTCTATGCTCTATCACCTGTCATCAGATGCCACATCATCTCCCATCCATGAAAGGTTTGGTTGCAACACGGAAACAAGATTAACTGGCCTGCCATCAATATATGAGGACCCATTTCGATCATCTCCTTTGCAAAAAACAGGGATGCGGACCTACCGGCTGGCCCTGGCGGTCACGGGGGAATTTGCGCGTACCCATGGAAGCACCATCGAAGCCGTAATGACCGCTTTAAATTCACATTTGTCCAGGATCAATACCGTATACCGTATCGAGCATGCAATTCAATTCAAATTGGTTCCTAATAATGATACCTTGATTTTTATGAACCCTGAATCCGATCCCTATTCCAATGGAAATGTCAATGCTATGCTTGAACAAAATCCAAAAGTATTGAACGACCGGATAGGCCTTAATAATTATGATATCGGACATGTCTTTGGAACCAATGCTGGAGGTGTCGCTCAACTTGGAAGTACCTGTGGGGCATTTAAAGGGGCAGGTGTAAGCAGCACATTTGGGATGTATACCGGTCTGCAATTTTATCTTATTCCATGCCATGAGATCGGCCATCAGTTTAATGCAACCCATACCTTTAATTTTTGTGACAATGACAATGAGACTTCCGGAAGCGCTTTTGAACCTGGAAGCGGCAGCACGATCATGAGTTATGCCGGTGCGAGCAATTGCGGGGCAAACTACGTCCAGGGGCTATCTGATCCCTATTTTCACACTTTTTCAATACAACAAGTCAGGCAATACTCCCGTAGTGGAATTGGTTCATTGTGCGGAATAGAAGTGATCACTTCGAACGATCAGCCGCTCTCCGTGGTCAACGTACCAAATAATCTGACGATTCCTATTTTGACTCCATTCGAATTGGAGGGGACAGCCATGGATGACACTAAAAATACCCTAACCTATGCCTGGGAAGAAATGGATCTTGGCCAAAAAAGCCCCTTGGGGTCACCTTCAGGTACCGCTCCATTATTTCGATCAATACCTCCGGATACCCTTCCAATCAGGATATTTCCCAAACTGGCTTCTATCCTGGCCAACCAATCAACTATAACGGAAGTATTGCCTGTCAGCACCCGTCCTATCAATTTCAGATTTACCGTGAGGGACAATGATGCCTCTGGCGGAGGGGTGCATTGGGCAGATCTGGCCCTTCAAACTTCCGGGCAGGCGGGTCCATTTAAAATAACCTCTCTCAATTCCGCAGACACCATTTTCAGGTCCGGATTAAGGTATTTAACCTGGCTTGTTGCCAATACGGATCTCCCTCCCGTTGACTGCAAAACTGTGGATATTTATTTGTCAGAAGATGGAGGAAAAAATTTCAACATTTTGCTCAAATCCCAAACCCCCAATGATGGCGGTGAATGGATACAATTTCCCGATAAATCCATTAACCAGCTGAGGATTAAAATTAAAGGTCATGACCATGTTTTCTTTGATATCAATGATGGCAGCCTGGTTGAATTGGCGAATTTTAGCAACCGTATCCAACTCGGGGTTTTTCCTGACCGGCAAACCATATGTGCAGGGTCAGCTCTGACTTATAAAATACTGGCCGCCCCGTCCAACGGAACCGATTCACTGATGATCAAGGTCATCAACCCATTTTCCACTTATTTTGATATAACGCTTTCCAAACCTTTCCTCCGGTTCGGAGACAGCCTGAGTCTAAATGTCAAGGTTGATCCTGAAGTGCCTCCCGGACTGTATACCATCGCACTGCAAGCCATAAATTCAGGTGTTTCCGATACCGTTAACTTGTCCATTTTAATAAAAGTCATTTCAGGAAATATCCCTTTGTTGTCCCCGGGAAACAATGAAGGCCAGGTTGCTTTATTACCTGTTTTCAAATGGAAATCCAATAGTTTCCAGGAAGGCTTTAGGATTGAACTGGCCAGGGATCCCGGCTTTATCCAGGTGGTATGGTCAAAATTAATTTTGGTCGATTCCATAGCTATACCGGATGCTGAACTCGAGGGAAATTCTATTTATTTTTGGCGATTGGTTCCAGAAAATGGTTGTGGCCTTACCAAAATACCATTTGTGGTTTTTCATACCCTGGCATTAGACTGCAAAACCTATATTTCCGGCGACACTCCTAAGTTTATTTCGGCGACCGGAGCGCCTACCATTACGTCCATCATTCCAATAATGGACCAATTAAGTATCAAACAGATCCGGATCCCCAGCCTTGCTGGTTCACATGAGTTTGTTGGCGATCTGGAACTTTACCTGCGAGCACCGTCAGGTGATTCCATTCTCTTGTGGTCCAGACAATGCAATAATCTCAGCAATTTTAATCTGTCCCTGGATGATATGGCGCCGATCCCCATCACCTGCCCATTGACAGACCGTAAGGTGCACCAGCCGTTGCAGCCTTTCAGTGGACTAAATCTATCTAATTCCAATGGAAACTGGACCCTGAGAGTCAGAGATGCCATGAATGGCTCCGGAGGAAGTCTGGACGGGTGGTCCCTGCAACTATGCGGTGCTCTGGAAGGTCAGGGTCCGGTAGTCAATGTCAATAGGAAATTGGAAATTCTTGAGTTAAAATCAATCCACTTCGGTCCGGCAGATTTGCTGGTTCTTGATCCCGACACCCAGGCAGATGACCTCAAGATCCAATTGCTTACGGTTCCGGCCTTTGGGTATCTCCTGAAGAATGGAACGGATACTTTAAAATCAGGATCCGTCTTTACCCAATCCGAAGTGAATGAAGGACTTATTATTTTTCAAGCTTTCAGTGTAGATCAGGACACCCTGGATTTCTTCCGTTTTCTGGCCTTTGATGAAAAAAACAATTGGACGGGGCAACAGGAATTCCTGATCAGTATCTTAAATGATTTCAGCAGTCCGGTTGAGGAAGAGGCAGGTGTTTCACCCTTACGATGGTACCCCAACCCAGCCAGTCAATTTATACATTTTGAGAATTCGTCGCCTGAACCCCTGGTTATCCATTGTTATTCAATAGATGGAAAACATGTTTTTACGGCAAGATTAGGTAGCCGGGAACATCAAAGATTCCACCTGCCGGGCAATATGGAAGGCATCTATATACTTCAATTCAGGATAAAAAAACTGGTGTTGACGAACAAACTGATGATCCTGAAGAACTAAGATTTAGGTATAACCTGAAATCAAATAGCTAAATTCAATATACGTAGTTACTTTTGTACCCAGATTAAAAGATCCTTGGATAACAAGACTCCCTTGCATAAAGACGCTTTTGTTTGGCGCAATATTCTCGCTATGATACTTTTTTTATTCACCCTGTTGTTGCTGACTTCGTGGTGGTTAAAGTGTTATACCAGACATGGTCAAAAAATAGAGTTACCTGATTTTATCGGTAAAACCATTGAAGAAGCTGAACAATTAGCCGCAAACCATGATTTTGTGCTGGTTAAAATCGATTCTATCTACTGGGTTGATAAACCCGGATCCGTGATACTCCAGCAGACCCCCGAAGCGGGATCATTAGTCAAGGAAGACCGTAAAATCTATCTGGTGGTATCTAAGCATAATGCCGATCTGATTACCCTGGCCTCATTGCCTACCCTGTATGGCAGGAGTTTTGAAGTCAAAAAAGCTGAGCTGGAAAGAGGATTTGAAATCAAAAGTAATATAGCGGGCTATATATACGATGCAGGTCCGGTCAACTATATCATGGCGGTCATTTATCAGGACGATACCATCTTGTCCGCCAAATTTGAACGGACAGAATATCAGTTCCCTAAGGGTGGCACGCTGGACTTTATCCTTTCGACAGATACCGGAGCAGAAGTGCCACTGCCCGATGTGGTATGCCTGACTTATTCGGCTGCCAATTTTTTACTCACCAGCCTGGGCCTTATAATCCTGGAAGTAGAAGAGGATGTGATCAATGATAAAAACAGCAGTTTCATTACACATCAGGAGCCAATTTATGATCCCGGGTTAAAATTGAAAAGCGGAGATACCCTGCGCATTTTTTTAAATTCAAAAAAACCTGACACCTGCCCAAACTAATCCTATGGATATCGAAGTGGAAGAATTAAAATCGATGGTGGACCATCATGAACATTTTGTTTTAATTGATGTGAGGGAACCCTATGAATATGAAGAATTTAATCTTGGGGGCACATTGATCCCACTGGGAGAACTCTTTTCCTTACCGGACAAGGTCGCTGAAGATAAGAATGTTGAGATTATTGTTTATTGCCGCACCGGTAACCGGAGTGCTATGGCCCAGCGCATTTTACAACAATCGGGTTATACTAAGGTCAGAAACCTGATCGGGGGCATCGTAGCCTGGCAGGCAAAAGGTTATTGAATCCTTCAGAATTTATTTTTCCACATCATGGATTCCATAGGTTTTGGATTCCTGGCATTATACTTTGCATCCGCCTTTTTATTGTAAGCCCGTTCTATTTGACCTTCTACAGTAAAATAGATTAATTGTCCGATAGGCATTCCGGCATAAATCCTAACCGGTTGTACACAAGAAAGTTCCAGGGTCCAGAAGTTGCAAAATCCCACATCTCCCTTGCCTGCCGTGGCATGAATATCAATACCTAGTCGTCCTATGCTCGACTTGCCTTCTAAAAATGGCACGGTGTGATGAGTCTCCGTATATTCTTCGGTCACCCCGAGGTATAATTTACCCGGACATATTAAAAATCCTTCCGGGCCAATTTCCGTTTCTTCAATTGCGTGGTGAATACGCGCATCCAGTTCATGATCCTTGTACACAGAGAGGTACTTACCCAGGTGCACATCATAGCTGTTGGTACCGAGGCATTCTTTTCTAAAAGGGTCAATTAGGATCAAGCCCTGTTCGATGGCCTCAAGTATTTTTAAATCGGAAAGGATCATAAAGATGAAAAAGGACGGCAAAAATAGAACAAACTTTACTTTTATACCGGAATGCCTCAAATATTTCATTTTCAGGATTCTGAATATCAATTGGGTATTTGGAAAATAGAAGAACCAGAAGATTTTTTTATTGATGGATTACATGAAGAACAATCCCACCTTCCGGAGTTAACACCACCAAGGAGATTACAATCCTTAGCAGCCCGTTTTCTGCTCACTCAAATGCTGGAAACGGATAACACCATTTTAAAAAATGCCTGGAACCAACCTTTTATTAAGAATGACCAAAGGTACTTATCCATCAGTCATTCCTTTGAGATGGCCGCTGTCTTGGTTGGCCACCGTGCAGGTGGGATTGATATTGAAAAAAAATTGCCCCGCCTCCAGCGCATCGCATCCAAATTTTTAAAACCGATTGAATTGGAAAGGTTAAATGGACCAGAAGTCTTGTCTCAGCTATATCGAATATGGGGAGCGAAGGAAGCCATGTTTAAGGCTTATGGATTAGGCCAGATCGATTTCAAAAGGGATCTGATTGTTGATTTGGATGCCCTTCTTAACAATAAAAAAGCCTTCACCGGTCGTTTATTGAATCATCCGGATGAGATCTCCTTTAATTTGCATTGGTTTGAAATTGAACCCGATTACATGGTCGTATATGGGTCAGTTATCTAAATTTTCAGTGTGGTGTATGCTATTATTTGTAGTTCATGGCTGCCGGCACGGCAATATCCATCCTCCTGCCGTTTCTGTTCCGGACCTCCATCGGTTTGATTCTTTTTATTACCAGTTCCATACGGATAGTATGTTTCAGTTGTCCAATATAATTTTCCCATTGGAAGGCAAACCCGAACCAATGGACACACTTCCTTTTTTGGACACCTATTATTGGTCAAAAGAAAACTGGCTAGTACATCATCTGCCGGATATCAGGGACTCCATCTATGAGCAGGTCTTCCAGGTTATTGATTCAACTTTATTAAGAGAAATCATTTTTCATATACCCTCGGGGTACAGCATGGAGCGCCGATTTTCTTACACCGGGGATGGCTGGCATCTGATCTATTACGCGCCTATGCGACGGCCTGTCCGTGTTGAAATCAATTGAGTTTAAAATACAGATCACCAAAAATATGTGGGGAGCGTTCTTCCCGGATAAAATTAATAACCTCCTGTGGTCGTTGCCATGCTTGCCAATACCATTCCTGGCTTTCGCCAAACGAAAAATTTAACTGGTAATCTCCTATTGCCATCAATCGCTCTATGCACCAAATAGTCCGCCATTTGTCAAAAGCTAAAAATTCTATGGATAATTGAGGAAGGGGCTGATGAAGGCCCTGAATCACTTCCCATTCGAACCCCTCGGTATCAATCTTGCAAAACCCGGGTATGCCATACGTTGAAATTAACCAGTCCAGGGTATATTGTTTGACTATTAATTTTTCCTCCCAATGAGCTTTAACGGTGCTGTACTCATTTATCCCGTGCTGCCAATCTTCACCCCGGCCTGTGGAGAGCGTAGGATGAAGACTACTGATCTTAAATTCGATCTCCGTTTCCGACGCACCCAGGGCCACAGGCAACAAGGTAAACCCTGAGACACCATTAAACCTTTTTTTAAGATATTCCACACATACTGGCTGTGGCTCCACCCCTATTACCCGGACGCCCAAATCAATCCAGGTCTGGGATCGATTTCCCAGATGGGCACCAATGTCAAAAGCGAGGTCGCCCTTCCGTAGAAATTGACGGTAAAATTTTTTTAGCTTCCTCCGGTTAAATGGTTTTGCATAATACATCAACCAGGATCTCCATAAGCCTAATCTGGAAGTCCATTTCATAATGGTGAATGTTGTATAAACCGTTCATTCCACCTTATCCCATCCATACTCCCGGGAAGGGCCCAATCTGAGATTAGGCGCAGATATTCTTCTTTGCTGATGGCCTTGGCCCCCAGGCTTTTTAGATGTTCTGTACTGACCTGGCAATCCACCATCCTGAACCCATGGTATTCTAAAAATCGGACCGCCTCTATAAAAGCTAGTTTGGAAGCATTGCTCTTGTTGGAAAACATCGATTCCCCGAAAAAAACTTTGCCAATTCCAATGCCGTAGAGGCCTCCTACCAATTGATCATTCTGCCAGGCTTCAAAAGAATGCGCGTACCCAGCGTGGTGCAGACGCGTATAGGCTTTTATAAAATCGGCATCGATCCAGGTAGCATCTTCATTTTTCCTTTTTATACCGGCACAGGCACGGATTGTGGACTCAAACCCGAGATCACAAGTAATCTTAAAGGGATGCTGTTTTATCAGGCTTTTCATACTTTTTGTAATATGCAATTGCCCCTGGTGTAATACCATTCTGGGATCCGGGCAATACCAATAAGGCAGCCCTTTGTACCGATACCACGGGAATAATCCGCAACGATACGCACTTAATAAAGTCTCTGGTAAAAAGTTTGCTCCAATGGCAATCAATCCATCATATCCTGAAATCGAAGCGATAGGAACTGAATTAAAATCAAAAGGCCGGCCAGAATCGGGGAGAATCAATGGCCGCATGCATGGATTTCAATGAGTTTGTTTAACCCCTTCTATAACAGCAGAAAGCCCTCTTTCGATCAGGGAATCCTTTAAAGGCCGGAGGTCATCAAATGGGGCTGTCTTTACGGTGGCTTTCCCCTTAAAATGGATTAATAAGGAAAGTTGTTCAGATTGTTCAAAACTATGACCGCAAACTTCGATCAGGCACTGAATTACCCAGTCAAACGTATTGACATCGTCATTGTATACTACCAGCAGGGCAGGATCATCGAGATCCACGAGACCATCAGCCACTAGTACATCTTCGTCCCAAACCGGTTTATTGATCTTGTCCATGAAGTCTAAGTTAATAAATTATTTTATTGATTCCAGTGCTCTTTTTGCAGCAGAAAAATCTGGCAGGTTGCCTGGTTTTTCTAACACTTCTTTGTATTGAATTGTTCCATCTGATCCAATAATAAATGTAGCCCGTTCGGCGACACCATGCATTTCGCAGATAAACTCTTCGCGGTATATACCATATGCCCGGATAACTTCTTTATTAAAGTCACTGAGGAGCTCAAAGCTAAGTTGGTGGTCCTCTTTGAATCGTTTTAAAGCAAGGGGCGAATCGACTGAAATACCAAAAACCATGGTATCCATTTCATTGTAAAAAGAAAAATCATCCCTTACGGAACACATTTCGCTGGTACAGGTGCCAGTCCAGGCTGCGGGAAAAAAATATAGAATTATCTTTTTACCGCTAAATGTATTCAGGTCTATTTTTTGTCGTTCTGTATTATAGAGGGCGATGTTTGGAGCTACGCTTCCTATTTTCATATCTTGTCCAAATTAGGCTCAAATTTATAAAAATATATCTCAATTGCATTGAATTAACATCTGTTATAAAAGCATATATTTATTCAATTCATCATTTAGAAACTATATATGAAACCGGAGTATAAAGCTTATGCTGTGCTTCATCTGGCCGTTGTGCTGTTTGGATTTACAGCGATCCTGGGTGCCTTGATCCGGCTACCCGCTTTGTCCCTGGTTTGGTGGAGGGTGCTTATTTCCAGCATCAGCCTTCTTTTCATAATCCGGGGATTTGGTTTTCTCCGTACAATACCCCGAATACAAATCTTAAGATTTACCGGTATTGGAAGTATCATTGCCCTGCATTGGGTTACTTTTTTTGCTTCGGTGAAACTGGCAGGTGCTTCAGTCTGCCTCGTGTGTATGGCCACTACTTGTTTGTTTTTAAGTATTATAGAACCTTTGCTGTTTAAAAAAATATTCCGGCGTATTGATTTCCTGGTCGCCCTATTAATTATTCCCGGAATGGTTATGGTTGTTCAAAACATTGATGCATCGCGCCATACCGGAGTATTAGCCGGCCTGGTTTCGGCTATGCTGGCTGCCTTATTTTCTGTTTTAAATAAAAAGTACATATCGAATGCAAAGGTCTGGCATATTTCGTGGATAGAAATGACCAGTGCCTGCATTAGCATCAGCTTGATTATGGTTTTGATTTTACCCTGGAATGCTGATATGCGGTTTTGGCCGGAGGCCATGGAATGGCCGTATTTATTGATATTGGGTGTGTTGTGTACTACCGTGGCTCATGCAATGTCTTTATTTGCCTTGCATCATTTGTCTGCCTTTGCACTCAACCTGGTGATTAACCTTGAACCGGTATATGGAATCCTGCTGGCTGTGGTGATCCTTAAAGAAAACAAAGATTTAAATTTAGGTTTCTATTGCGGGGCAGGGTTGATAGTGATGGCCGTTATTTCCTATCCTTATTTGCTCAAAAGATATACCCATGCTGCTGGATGAAAAATTATACGATTATTGTGACCGCAACAGCAACAGATTGCCACTTTACCTGGAGCAACTGGAAAATGAAACCGGCCTGATTGCGGTGAATCCATTTATGTCCTGCGGGCCAGTCCTGGGAAGGTTTTTAATCCAAATCAGCCAATGGATCCGACCGCAACAAATCCTTGAAATCGGCACCTTCACGGGATATTCTGCGTTGTGCCTTGCCCAGGGATTGACCTCAGATGGAAAAATAACCTGTATTGAAATCAATGAAGAATTTAAATCCGTCATTAATAAATATTTTGCTCTAGCCGGCAAACTGGACCAGCTGAACCTGATCATTGGTGATGCGCTCCTGGAAATAAAAAACATTCATGGCCCCTTTGATCTGGCCTGGATAGATGCCAATAAACAAAATAATAATCAATTGTTTGAATTGATCCTTCCTTTAATGCGGCCCGGTGGCACTATTTTGGTTGATAATATGCTTTGGTACGGCAATGTCCTGGAAACGGACCCCGATAAAGAGACAAGAGCTATTCAGGAGTTTAACCAGAAAATTAAAAATGACCCCAGGGTGAGCATGTTTCTGCTGCCTGTGCGCGACGGACTGGCTATTCTCCAAAAAAAGTAAACCGCCTCAGGGTAGTCAGCCATTGGTAACTGGTGCTGATTAAAAATAATTGATATAGCCGATATGCACTTTCACGTTCCTTAAATTAAATGATCCGGGAAATATTTTACCTACTGCAGCAGACAACGAAAGCAACCCGGAGGACGTGTCAAAAACCAGACCAGATCCTATCCCCCAGAAAGTCCGGTAGTTGAACCTTTTGTCCACAAATTGATTGACCAGAGCCACGTCCGTAAATGCCTGCAGATAGGACAATTCACCGGTCAGCAACCGGATTGCATTGGTCCATAAAAAATAATCTCGTGCAAATATCGATTCTTCATCGAACCCTCTTATTAACGTAAACCCCCCTAACCTGAACTGTTCATTTAATTGCAGTGGGGTTGAAGCCGATTTTATCCCACTCTTCAGTCTTGAATGCCAGGTGGTAAATTGGCCGAGCCGGGTATACTTTTCCAATTCTCCGTTAAACTCAAAAGCAAATCCGTTTTTAGTAAATGGCAAATACAGCGAGGCAAATGAAAATGTCGAATCCTGCTCGTCTTTTAAATTCGTAATGGACGAATTCGGTATAATTTCTCTCGTTGACCCGGCAATCGAAAACTGGCCACTGAAACCCGAACTTGGGTTCCGATCAAAATCATATTGACTAAATCTGAAATTTGCGCCCAGATGCCGGAGTCTAAGATCGAGGGCTAGTGGCAGGGCGCGACTGGATTTGATTTGGGCCAGGTCGGGTTTAAGTAAAGTCGAAGTTTTTTGTCCCAGGCCAAACCTCAATTCCGTGCGGCCACCTAAGGACAAACCTGCGCCAAGCTCCCCCAAAACATCGAGAAATAAGGAGTCCCTCCGATAAAGGTTAAACTGAAAATATGGGTTAAATGGCAGGTTAAATAAAAATGGTGAGCTGGCTTTGATATTGAGATCCTGGCTATTGGATTGCAGGCTCCGAAAATCAATTAATAATCGTTCGCCCATTCCCAGCTGATTCATAAAATCCGAACGGAAAGTACCATTCAATTTGAGCGGGCCATCCGCTGAAGGCAACAAACCAAGCAAGGCATCTATTGCACTGGACTTTTCAGTTTTGAGGTACAATCTGACCCTGGCCTGGTTTTTTGTTAAATAAATATCCGGATCCGCATACTGCAGGATGAAGGGATAAGGGGCTATAGCCTGTTTAATTTCATTCATTCTTTTATTCGAATAAAACGATCCGCTTTGAACACCGATAATTCTCGACATCAATGCATATTTCACCTTCAGGTCCTTATCCCATTCGATCGTATCCAGCAATACCAGGGGGCCACGGATGAAATTCAGGCGGGCACTGATTTCTTTTCCAGCTATCCGTGTACTGTCTAAAAAAACCTGAGCATAGGGATAACCCTGTTCACTGATTCCCTCAGCTAATCGGCTCATCAAACTTCGGCATTGCTGAAAAGTCCATTTAGCTTTTTCTGATTTTAATTTCATCAGATCACTTTTACTGATATACGGTGCCAGGCTTTCCGGATAAAATATTTTAGTCCAGGAATATAAAGTTCCTGTATAAATTCTGGCCTGAATCAAGGTGTCGAGTTCTATTGCTATCAGGTGATAACAACTCAGGTAACCCTCCATTTGAAATGTGTCTACTACTCGCTTAAGGTATTCCTTCGCCAACGTTGAAACGGCAAAAACGGTATCCACTTTTCGTATGATTTTTGCCTCCATGGAACTACCTATTTCTACCTGCAGTAGCACGGGAGATTGAGCCCCAATGGTCAATGTACTACAAAGGACCCAAACGAAGACTATAGTATATTTCATTCCGGTTTACCGGGCTAAATTACGTGGAAGCCTGTATTTTACCCGATCGTAACGCATGGCCGGCATTTATTTACATATTCCATATTGCAAACAAGCCTGTATCTATTGCAATTTCCATTTTTCGACTTCACTTTCAAATAAAGTAGCCCTCCTGCAGGCAATGCATAAAGAAATAGAATTGCGCAGCGATTACCTCAACCAGGAAACCATCTCCTCCATCTATTTTGGCGGAGGTACCCCTTCACTGCTCAGCATATCGGAAATAAATAACTTCTTGGAACAAATCCGTTCCACCCAACAGGTCGACCCCAACGCTGAAATTACGTTTGAAGTCAACCCGGATGACCTCCATGCTGTTTACCTGGAACAATTAAAAAATGCCGGTGTCAACCGGTTGAGCATAGGAGTTCAATCTTTTTTTGATGCCGATATGAAATATATGCATCGCGCTCATTCTGCCGCTCAGTCTTTTGAAGCCATTGAACAAAGTATCCGGGCTGGTTTTCAAAACATATCCATTGACCTGATCTATGGTATTCCGGACATGACTCTGGAGACTTGGAATACGAATATTCAATATGCCCTTGATTATGCCATCACTCACTTATCCTGTTATGCATTAACCGTCGAACCCAGGACCCAGCTTCACCATCTTATTGCTCAGGGGAGGGCCAAAGCTCCGAATGATCAGGAAACGATTTCCCAATTCGAATTTTTGATCAACCAGGCTACCAGCACAGGGTATGAACACTATGAAATTTCCAATTTCGCCAAAGCGGGATATGAATCCAAACACAACAGCAGCTATTGGAGTGGTATACCTTACCTGGGCATAGGTCCTTCAGCACATTCTTTTCGAAATCATGAACGACAATGGAATGTGGCCAATAACCAGAAATATGTCGAACTACTTTCTTCCAAACAAAATTATTTTGAAATGGAAGACCTGGATCATGTCAAACGGTACAATGAATTTATATTGACCAGAATCCGTACTTCCCGGGGGATTCTATCCTCTGAGGTACCCCCGGAATTTTATGATCATTTTATTGGGCAGGTCAAACCATTCCTGGACGAGGGCACCGTGGTGTTCAATGGCAAGGCTTATATTTTATCCCTGCCTGGAAAATTTATTGCGGACAAGATTAGTATGGAATTGTTTTATGGTTGATTTAATAA
>JAWXBI010000039.1:0-7268 GCA_034439915.1 Saprospiraceae bacterium
CCAAGGTTTCGTCACACCCAGGGCTAGGCTAAATATTTCTGCTTGACTCATTTTTTTTAACCCAATTTACAATTTACCCACTAAATATGGCGAAGAACCAAACAAACAAGAAAGACCGCTTCTTTGACCCTGTAAGAATATACTTTTTAAAGTTTGCGGCACTTGTTTTTTAAACCCATTTAATGGGAAATTGTGACGATAAGATCACTGATAGAAGGATAATTGATAAGTTACACCATAATCAAAAAATGTAAAAATTATGACTTAAATTTGATGTGCAGAAACCGCCGACAGTGATCGTTATACTGGAGGTAATTAAATTTATTGGGGCATCGAGCCCCAATAAATTTGCAGAAACCGCCTCTAGATCCTGTTTCCTGGGGGTTAAACATAAATAATCCGGAAGCGTAGACTTCTACCTGTGTGATTCATAGGAGGTCAAAGGCGAAGGAGCAACGGTTAAAGGTCAACGGGGAAGGGTTAAAAGGAGAAAGGTTAAAAGGTGAAGGGTGAAGCGGTAAAAGACTAAAGGTTAAATGGCTCCAAGATCAAACTGGGATAGACGGCCAAATAAATAGGCAAGAAATATAAGTTAGAAAAATTGTAACTAACAAATATTTTATTAAAATGAAATACCGTTATTCCCTACCAATTATTTTAGTTCACTTCACGGTGTTGATGTCTGCTCAAAATTACCTCTTCCCGGTAAAGACCAGTGGATACCACCTGGCACCATCTTATTCCCATCTTAATAATGAGCATGTCCGTTCAAACCTCTGGGCAATAACTGGCGGATATACGGTAAGGGGAAGATTTACAGGCAGCCTGACCATTGGATAAGAAATAACTAAGTACACCACCTTTCAACAAAACTATGTAAAGTTAACCAGCTATCTTGGTGCATTAGGATTTAATTACCTGGTGCTAAAACAAGAGCAACACCATACTATATTATCCTTTTCCATTGATGCCGGATATCAATTTAACCGGCTCATCTATGGAAGGCCATACAATAATGATAATATCCATTCATTATTGTATGGCCTGAGTGTATATCGGAATTTTCATCTTGCTAATCGGGTGTCCCTTTCTCCGTCTTTTGGTTTGGGTCCTGGCCACTCATATTACAGACATGAAGAATCATATAGCTCTCCATATTACAACTACCAACTGACTCTTAAACTTGGCAACTATTTCTTCAGGCCGACAATACAGGTGACAGATGGTAATTCTTATTTAAATTTAATGGCAGGGGGTATATTCCCTATACTATAAACAGGTGAAGATGAGTGATTAGCAGCTAATAGGGTTAAAAGTGGTAAAGGGTTAAAAGGGGTAAAGGGTTGAAAGGGTCAAAAGGTGAAAAGGTGAAGTAGCGAAAAGGATTATTCGTATCCATTTTTAAAAACAATCGTTTGCCCTTTGGATGAGGTTAGTATTTCTGCAACACCGTTTTCTGTTTTTATACTTTGCCGGTCGACACTTTCTGTATACCAGGTTTTAAACGGGATTTTAAAACGAAGCAAACCCCTGCTTGAGCTTTAATCTCCATCATTTTCCTTGTTTTTGACGGCATCAAGGAAGGCCCCTTCTGTTCGACGCGATTGAAAGGAAACCGTATTCCAATCCTCCGGTGTAGCCGGAAATATTTCAATATGCCTCTGATTAATTCGTATCAGCAGTTCATGCACCGATCACTGATCCTGCTATTCATCACCCTCCAAAATTGTAAGTAATTTAGTACACTAAACACCCCATCTGTCTAAGAAAAAGGAGGATTGATCTATTCCATAAGCCAATTGATAAAACTCATTAAACTTTAGCCTGCTTTACCCGTCTATCTATTATATCAAACTAATTGTAAAATGAAAAATAAATTATTAATTCCAATCGCATTTGTGATTTTGGGGCTTCAGGTTCCCCTGCTGGCACAGAGCCCGGAGCCTGCCACTGAACCCGCAAAGAAAGATCAGTTGGAGCAGCGACTTCAAAACTCTACTGAAAAACCGGCTCCTGCCATCCGGGAAAAAGCCAACCGGCAGGCAAGGTCGCACGCCGGGGGTAAACAAAATTTCCGAGATCATACTTTTCAACGAAGGAACTTCGGTCAACCTGGATACAGGTTTCACCGGTTTAACGGACGGGGCTACAACCCGGGAAGATTTGGAAATAATTTCCAACGTCACAGTTTTAGATCCCACCAGTTCAGATCCAACAGTTTTCGCCAGGAACAATTCAGGAGCCGCGGGTTTAACCAGCGGGGATACAACAATCAAGGTCTTCAAACCCGTCGGTTTAGATCAGCGCCAGGCCAGTTGAATAAAAATCAACAGATGGAAATAAAAAGCCTGAAAGAACAAATCTGGAAAGATGGTTCAATGGATCTTAAAGAAAGAGAACTGCTTCGGAATAAAACAAAGGGATTTCACCGGTCAAATCACCCGGCTTTACGGGAGAGAACAGGTGAACAAAAAAAATGAGATAAGTCCTAATCCAAAATTTTAGATCAACACACCCTACCCTGTGGAAGCTTTTCACAGGGTATTTTTTTAGTTAAAATAATTATTAGGCTTTTAACCTGAAATTAAATTTTTACCGATCGTTTTGAAGCTAACTTTAATTGTAATAAAAATAATTGTGCCTATGTCTTTAAAATCAACTTTTTATTTTTCACTCATTGTCATTTACTGCACGGTACTGCCCACTATACTAAGCGGGCAACACCGACATCGAAACGACCGGATGGAACAAAGGCATTCTGACCACCATTCTCATTACAACTCCCGCTCAAATCGGGGAAGTTCGCGAAATCAGTATAGTTATAGAGATCACCGCCACCGGGACTATGATCGATACCAGTCAAGGAATCGTGGGAATTACAGAAATGATTGCCGGCGAGACGACCGCAGGCGGTATAGAAACAGAGGGCTTGTGGATATCATCATTCGCATTTAATTAAAATGTTGAATAAGTAATTCGCCAAATTCCCGTGGGGTACACGACAATTTTCACAAATGGCCATAACCCGAGCGAATAATCCCGAGGTGACTCGGGACAGTCGTACGAACCTCAGTGCAATCTGTCATGCCCCCACTCCAGTTACTATTTTTAATTTGAAGAAAAAAGCTAATGTTTGCATTTGATTCGCAGTTGTCATCGGTAGTTAATCATCGATGCCTACCCGGATTTTCAAATTAATATCGTTTAACCCCGTAAATTTTTTCCGGGGTTTTTTTATTTCTTTTCTCTCCCGATAATTATACAACGGGACTAATCCTCTACCTCTACCTCAACCTCATCCTCCCCCGATGGATCGGGGCTCAACCTCAACCTCAGCCTTTTCCTTAGCCTCTTCCTCTGCCTCAACCTCATCCTCAAATTTCTCAGGTCACCTCCTCTCCCCCTACTCCACCACAATCTCATCGATCAACATATAAGCCGGACGACCTGCACCCGGATGCCAACCCGGTGTGTTTCCTATACTAATGGCTTTGACTTTGATATAGCGGGCATTTTTTGGAGAAAATTCACTGATAAAGTCCCTTTGTTGGCCACCATACTGATCAATCGGTAAAGTATTGTCAATTGCACCGGCCAATTCGAAAGTTGTACCGTCGAGAGAAGTATAATATTCTACCCTTTTAGGCATCAGCCTCAACCAAAACCCGTATTGATAATAGGCCGATTCGATCCGTTTGACAGGCTTCTCATCCTCCAGGTCAACGATAACTTCCAGGTCCTGGCCCGGGAAGGCCAACCAATTATAAGCGTAATCGTGGCTGCCGCGTATCCCATCGGTGAGCATTTGGTATGCATTCGCAGCCAGCTTGCTCGAATCAGGACTTATAAATTTTATTTTTTTGCCATAGGCCAGATGTTCTTTCATGCCTTGCGACAACAGGCGGTACATGGCCATCCGGTATTCTTCGGGTGAAGTACTCCATTCCTTTACACGGGTTACTCCCTGGCGTATGCACAAATCAGTAAAAGGATCGATCATAGCCCGGATTTCGGTTTTGGGTACCCACTGATTATTTTGTTTTTCAAAAATTCCATGTTCACCTGTCCAGTTTTTTTTCGCCTGTTCGAAATAAGCAAATTGAATTGGTATCCTGGCGATACGCACCCTTTCCAATATCACTGCCGAATCGGCCACCGCCTTTTCTGCAGCATCAAATAAGGCATTATACTGCGTCATTAGTTCCGGTGTCAGATAACTGGTCGACGCTTCATTGGGGCTGCCAAATATGCGTAAGGGTTTGCCGGACTTTAGTAAAGCGTCCCGCATCAGATCGATGTATTTTTTTATTAAACCTCCTGCTGCTCCATAATATCCACGGAGAAAATCATTCATCAGGCTATCGGCATTGAGGTTGGGATTCCACATTAATTTTGAAATCATATAGGCACGGAGTTCGGCAAACTCTCCTCCTACTTCCCGGTTACCCTGTTCAAACATGGAGTTTACTCCGTGAGCCGCAAAAAATTGAAGATTGGGCTGCAACACGTGAAGATTAGGAAAAGGGCTGAGCAAATTCGGGAATTGGATCACATAATCCCAGATGATAATATCCTTGGCAATCCTGCCCCAGTCTTTTAGGTCCTGCACAAAATCTGCACTGGCGGTATCTTCTGTGAGGGGTTTGTCCCGGAATGCTTCTATACTGCACAACATGATATTGACATTTTCTGCAGGCCTGAGCGTCCGTGGTGCATGGCGTCCATATTCATAGGCCAGCGTTGAAATCATTTTATCCGGAAATTCTTTAGCTACCTGGTTAACAAACCGGATAATGGATCCGGAAGGTGAGCCTTCTTCATCATCTATCGCCTTGCATTGACTGCAGGTGCAATAATCCTTATTGTCATTTTGGCTTACGGACCAGTATCGTGCCCCAGGATTTTTAGCGATGATACGGCGGAGGTTTTGAATGGATATAGACAATACCTCCGGATTTGAAAGACAAGGTTGGGTCGGGATCCTTTTACCTCTTACTTCTGCATAATATTCAGGATGTGCGGTATAATGGATATCCGGCGGAAGCAGCGCATTAAACGTATGCACCCACATCCCCCATTCCGGGCGCCCGCCTTTTTCATCGTGATCCAATTTGTGCCAATCTATATATTCCGCATCCCAGGTTACCTTGTAATGGGTATCACGGAATCCAATGACAGGAACCTGCAGATCCTCAATAACCCCCAGGCCAATACTATCCATTTTCGGGACGATTTTTACTTTTGGGCTATATAGGCGACAACCCAAATAGGATTCCAGAAAAGTATACACTCCGTATAAGGTGCCTTTTTCATTTCCACCTGCAATGATCAGTCTGGTGCTGTCCGTTCGGATCAGGAAGCCGTCCTCCTTTAAGGTGTTGAGGTTGATCGGGCGGCTTAATTCGTCGAGTCGTTCGTTTTGGCCCAATACGATTTCATAAACACTGGTACTTTGATTCGATTTAATTATGGGTAACACCGCCCCGGATATCCTGATTAAATAATCCTGCAACAGGAGGGCCGCTTTTTCTTCACTGGATGTTGGGTGCTCGGGTACGACTATTCGATATAAGCTGTTACCTCCTTTTGCCAGCAAGACCTTAGGTTGAATAACAGTGTTGTGGGTTAGTGGTACGGGAATGGTTTTATTTTTCCTTGGTTTGTTTTGCCCATGGAGCGGTAAAATCAGAAGAACGGTGAGTACAAAAGTCAAACCATAACTAAACGCTTTACATACAAATAATAAACTATTCGTGACTCGATACATATTAAAACAGTTTAAAAATCCAATACTAAAAATTTCCTGAGCAACCTAAAGTCGCTTAAAAAATTGAATCATTCAATCCTCCCAATCTTCCTTCGGTTGTTTCCATTCCGCTTCGTCAGGTTGTCTCCCAGATCTTCTCTCGCAATTTCTGCCACTTCCTGTAACTCTTTTACTTTTTCGGGAAAAAGTTTTTGTACATCGTAATCTTCTCCTGGATCACTCCGGAGGTTGTACAATCCCTGCGGATACGGATGTCCATTCAGTCGAGGTCCGGGAAAACCATCTTGCCCTGCCAATTGATTTGAATAGGAATGCCCGCCATGAGCCAGGACCAGCTTCCAGTTATCTTTGCGAACGGCTTGAAGGTCGTTTTCAAAATAATAATAATAAAAATATTTTCTGGGCTGACTATCTGTTTTTCCTTCCAGCAACGCCAACACATTAATCCCATCAATGGGTAGCCTGGGTAATTCCAGCTGGCAAATGGACGCCAAAGTAGGTAATAAATCAATGGTAGAAACCAGTTGGTTGCATACCTGGCCTGCCGCTATTGATCCCTTCCAATTCATGATACACGGCACCCTCATTCCCCCTTCAAACGAGACCCCTTTTCCTTCCCTTAATCCTCCTGTAGAACCTGCATGGTTACCAAAATTTAACCAGGGGCCATTATCACTGGCAAAAATTACCAGGGTCTTTTTATCCAATTTCAACGCTTTCAACGTTTTGATGACCTCACCGGCAGACCAATCCATTTCCATCATTACATCCCCATACAATCCTTGTTTGCTTTTCCCTTTAAATGTTGAGGATGCATTGATTGGGACGTGAGGCATATGGTGGGGCAGATAAAGGAAGAATGGTTTCTCTTTATTTTTAGTGATGAACTGGACTGCTCTTTCTGTCAATCTGCGGGTTAGTTGGCCTTGTTGCTCCAGGGTACTGATGATTTCCTTTTTTTCATTTCCTTCCATCAGGTACATTGGAGGAAACCTGGATGAGGCTTGATCGGGAAGGGCTGGTTTACCGTTATACCATACTGGCCACATGTCATTAGAATAGGGGATTCCAAAATATTCATCAAATCCATGTTGTAAAGGGAGAAAAGCATGTTGATCGCCAAGGTGCCATTTTCCAAAAATACCTGTGGTGTATTTTTTTTCTTTAAACATTTCTGCCAGGGTAGTCTCCCCGGTATTCAATCCTACTTTACTATTGGGAAATAATGCCCCGGAAAATCCTATCCGGTTTGGATAACACCCTGTCAATAATGCTGCCCTGGAAGCAGAACACACCGCCTGAGCAGTCATAAAATTGGTAAAACGGATGCCCTCCATGGCCAATTGATCCAGGTTTGGGGTCCGATATTCCAAAGCTCCGTAACAACTGAGGTCACCATAACCCAGATCATCCATAAAAATCAGGACGACATTTGGTGTGGTTGTTTTTTTTGCACGGTGGCCAAAGGCTAATGAAAGAGCCAATGCAAATCCGAGACCCA
>JAWXBI010000040.1:0-12763 GCA_034439915.1 Saprospiraceae bacterium
AAAGGCGCAACTTCCGGATCTTCGATCCTCCTGAACTAGTGTCAAGTTAAACTTGATATGGCGGACAAATTATCCCATAGTGAGCGAAGCGAGCGGTGACAGCGATAGCGCAACGAATAGCGCAGCAAGCGGTGACAGCGATAGCGCAACGAATAGCGCAGCGCGGCGTGCAGCGAAGCTGCGAAGCAGTGTCGTACAACTCCAATCCGATTTTTCGTCACTTCCCTGTAGTTTTCGCTCGTTGTGCTCATGGTGTCGTAGTGGGAATTGGACAGATTAAACTTAACATAGCACTAGTTTAGCCTGAAAGGCGCACCTTTCGGATCTTCGATCCTCCTGAACTAATGACCTGCAAAAACTGCACTGAAATATTCCCGGTTCATCCGGGCAATATGTTCCACTGAAATGTCTTTGGGGCATGCCGCTTCACAGGCGTAAATATTTGAACATTGTCCAAATCCTTCAATGTCCATTTGGTTGATCATGTTTTTTACCCTGGTCTTTCGTTCGATCTGTCCCTGAGGCAGGTGGGCCAAATGTGAAACTTTGGCTGAGGTAAATAACATGGCCGATGCATTCGGGCAGGCGGCCACACAAGCCCCGCAACCAATACAAGCTGCCGCATCAAAAGCAGCACTCGCCTGTTCCCTTTCTACCGGAATAGCATTGCCATCGGGAGCTTGTCCGGTATTGACTGAAATATATCCTCCGGACTGAATGATCCGGTCAAAAGATGAACGATCTACCACCAGATCTTTAATGACCGGAAAAGCATTGGCCCGGAAGGGTTCAACTACAATGGTATCCCCGTCTTTAAAATGCCTCATGTGCAACTGGCAGGTGGTGGTCCCACCCATAGGACCGTGCGGCCGGCCGTTGATCATCATACTGCAGGCCCCACAAATGCCTTCGCGGCAATCGTGATCAAAAGCTACCGGATCCTTTTTGTTTTCCAGCAAATGCTCATTGAGCACATCCAGCATTTCCAAAAAGGACATATGCTCATTCGCATCAACTGCATAGGATTCAAACTTCCCCGGGCTTTGATGGTTGGGCTGTCTCCAAACATTTAATTTTAGCTTCATATTCATAGTTCAGCGGGTATGGCTATTTATAACTTCTGGATTTTAACTCCACATTTTCAAACTTCAGGGGTTCTTTACTGAGTTCAGGGTGACTGTCGTTCCAGGACCATGCAGCGACATAGGTGTAGAGGTCGTCCTGCCTCAGTGCTTCCCCTTCTGCATCCTGGTATTCTTCACGGAAATGGCCCCCACAACTTTCATTTCTATTCAGCGCATCGACAATCATCATTTCACCCAATTCGAGGAAATCGGCGACCCGGTTGGCCTTGTCCAACTCCGGATTAAATTCATCTGCTTTTCCCGGGACATAAACCGAGGACCAAAAGGTATCCCGTAATTTTCTGATTTCCTGGCGGGCAAATTCGAGGCCTTCTTTGGTGCGGGCCATTCCACAATAATCCCACATGATTTTACCCAGCTGACGGTGAAGACTTTCTACGGATTGACTGCCCTGGATATGCAACAAATGTTCGATACGCTCTTTGACTCCTTTTTCAACCTGGTCAAATTCAGGGGTATTGGTTTTAATGGCCGAAGTCCTGATTTCTTTAGATAAAAAAGCACCAATGGTATAGGGGATTACAAAATAACCATCTGCCAAACCCTGCATCAAAGCGGAGGCCCCCAACCGGTTGGCCCCATGATCGCTGAAATTACATTCTCCCAGGGCAAACAAACCCGGTATATTGGTTTCTAAATTATAATCTACCCATAGTCCACCCATAGTATAATGGATAGCGGGATAAATCATCATCGGGTTTTTGTACGGGTCCTCTCCTACTATTTTTTCATACATTTCAAACAGGTTGCCGTATTTTTCACTGACCACTTCCTCCCCCAGTTTTTTTATAGTAGCGGCATCAGCATTTTGTAATCCTTTTACATTAGCCTGGGATTTGCCATAGCGCTCTATCGCTAAAGTAAAATCGAGGTATACCGCCAGACCAGTGACATTCACTCCCCTGCCTTCATCGCATACTTTTTTTGCTGCCCTGGAGGCTACGTCACGAGGCACCAGGTTACCAAATGCCGGATACATACGCTCTAGAAAATAGTCGCGATCCGCTTCCGGGATATCGATAGCCTTTTTTTTTCTTTCTTTTATTGCGGTTACATCGGCCATATTTTTAGGTACCCATACCCTGCCATCATTGCGCAGAGATTCCGACATGAGCGTCAGTTTGGATTGGTATTCACCACTGACGGGAATACAAGTGGGATGGATCTGGGTAAAACAAGGATTGGCCATCAAAGCTCCTTTTTTCACTGCTTTCCAGGCTGCACTGACATTGGACCCCATAGCATTTGTCGACAGATAGTATACATTGCCATAACCCCCCGTAGCCAGGATCACGGCATGAGCACCAAACCGCTCCAACTTGCCGGTGACCAGGTTACGCACAATGATTCCCCTGGCTTTTCCATCCACTATGACGATATCCATCATTTCATGCCGGTTGTACATCTTTACATTGCCCAGGGAGATCTGCCTCGATAAGGCACTGTATGCTCCGATTAAAAGTTGTTGTCCGGTTTGTCCGCGGGCATAAAATGTACGGGATACTTGTACTCCGCCGAAAGACCGGTTCTCCAAAAGTCCACCGTAATCACGGGCAAAGGGGACACCTTGAGCGACACATTGGTCTATGATATCGACACTTACCTCAGCCATGCGGTATACATTGGCTTCCCTGGCACGGTAATCACCACCTTTGATGGTATCGTAGAATAAACGGAATATACTGTCGCCGTCGTTGGCATAATTTTTTGCTGCATTGATCCCACCCTGGGCTGCAATACTATGAGCTCTGCGCGGACTATCGTGAAAGGTAAAACATTGCACATTATATCCGAGTTCTCCGAGACTGGCTGCCGCCGAAGCACCGGCCAAACCCGTACCCACTACGATCACATCTATTCTTCGTTTATTCTGAGGGGCGACCAAAGGAACGGTAGACTTGTAGCGGGTCCATTTTTCAGTTAAGGCCCCTGGAGGTATTTTGGAATCTAATTCCATAAATTTTAAGTTGTTTATCTGAAGAAAAAATGATAAATCGGAATACTGGCAAAGCCGGCTGAGAGCAACAGGCAAAATACAATGCCGAAGCCTTTAATGATAGGGGTGTATTTGGGATGATTGATTCCCAGGGACTGAAATGCACTCTGAAAGCCGTGTTGCAAGTGATAAGCAAGGATTATCATTCCCAGCACGTAAAATAAAACGATCCACCATTGGTCAAAAGCAGCAGACACCCGGATATATAAATCCTGAATATTTTCATAACCTTCATAACTGACAGTCGGCAGATACTCCTTATGCATCTTATACCAAAAATCACCCATATGCGTAACGAGAAATAAAAGGATAAATGATCCCAGCAAAGCCATATTGCGTGAACTGAAAGAACTGCCGGATGACTTTTTGGTGCTATACCCTTGTTTCCTGGATGATCTGTTCTGAACAAAAAGTGTCAAACCCTGGATGGTGTGAAGGACGATAAAAAAATAGGTCATATAACTCACCAACAGAATGAGCGGGTTGTGGGTCATAAAATAAGCATAGGTATTAAATGCTTCTCCCGCATCGTCCTTAAGCAATTGAAGGTTGCCTATTAAATGGACCACTAAAAAAAGACACAGAAATAAGCCGGTCAGGCTCATGATTATTTTTTTCCCCAGGGATGATTTTAGAAAAACGACTATCCAATTCATATCATAAAAACCGGAATTCCGATATTGGAATTCGTCTTCAAAATTAACAAAGCCCCCTGTCCTGCATTTAAAGAATAAACAATCAAGGGTATTTAGAAACAATCTAAATAAAAACCAACCCATTATGTCATTTCCGACCTATCCTTCAGCATGTTAGAAGAAATTAAACACACAAGCAATTTAAATTTAACTTTGCAGCTGATGAGTAAACCTCCCTTTCAACAATTCCTGGCACTTTTTGCCCCTGTTGAACTCCCTGTTATCCTGACCCTGGACTCACACCGGACTTTCGAACAAGTTTCCGACCTGCTCCCTCCGGACCTCACTGCTTCGTTTATCGCGCAGGACGATGAACTTCCCGAAGAAGAATTCACAGAGTATCTTCCATGTTTTATCCTCCCGGGTGACAAGGAATTTATTTCTTTAGTATACTGGAAAGCCTCCCTGATGCGGTATGACTTTATCATAGCCACTTATACCAAATCGGGGATACCTATCTCCAGACAAGTGATCGCCGGCACATCCAGCGATGGAAAAATTATTACAAAAAAAGTAGCCACCATTCTACCGGACGGTTCTATCGATGTGATCGCATCCCATCAGTCCGTCAATGATTTGCATTTTGATCCCAGCCAAAGCCAGGAGCTGAATTACGAATTGATGCCTAATGGTTTTATTGCCTTATTGAATGAAAACGAATAAAGAAAAAAAGTTCTCCGGAAAAAAACTAAATTTTGACGCTTTAAAAGTCTTAATCTCCGACTACCTTAAAAAAAATCAAAACAAATCCTTTTCTGCCCGTCAGTTGGTCAAATCCGCGCAATCCGGAAATGACAAATCGGAAGTTGAACAAGTCCTTGAACGATTGATCCAAACTAAACGGGTCACGGTGAGCCGGAATGGTATGTACCAATACAGCGGGGGCAGGTCCCCCGGTACGTCACGCCAACCCTCGCGTTCCAAGGACAGCCACACTATAGAAGGCCGTGTTGCCATAATCCGAAGCGGGGCAGCATATCTCATTTCAGACCAGAGTGCACAGGATGTTTATATACCCGCTAAATTTCTCAAAGGGGCGATTCAGGGTGATATTGTAAAGGTAGCTGTAAATGACAGCAGGCGTGGTAAGCCGGAAGGTAAGGTAATCGATATCATCCGGCGGGAGACCCATTTTTTTGTGGGTACCATCAGCCTGCGTAAAGTGACCCATTTGGTTTATCCCGATGGTGAACATCAACAACTGGAAATTCACGTCCGGAATTTGGACAGCATGGATGCAAAAGACGGCGACAAAGTAGTCGTCAAAATCACCTCCTGGAGGGACGATGCGCATAAATATCCGATTGGAATAGTCACCCAGGTCCTG
Organism: Saprospiraceae bacterium; assembly: GCA_034439915.1. Classification (GTDB taxonomy): domain Bacteria; phylum Bacteroidota; class Bacteroidia; order Chitinophagales; family Saprospiraceae; genus JADJLQ01. The sequence continues at coordinate 5,164 of JAWXBI010000040.1, forward strand.
GACAAAGGGTCTGTAATTGACAATGAGATGATGGCCATCCTCATCAACAATGGTTTTCCGCTCGAATTCAGCCCGGAAGCAAATGAGATCGCGACCCAGGTAGCCGGTACCATGCACGATGGACTTTCCTGGCCGGATAGAACGGACTTTCGAAATACCACTACATTTACGATCGACCCCCTGACCGCTAAAGATTTTGATGATGCTTTGTCCTTTCACAGGCTGGATCAGGGTTTGCTGGAAATCGGGGTACACATCGCGGATGCTTCACATTACCTTCAGGAAGGCACGGTCCTTGACCAGGAAGCTTATGCTAAAAGCACCTCAGTGTATCTGGTAGACCGGGCGTTGCCGATGTTACCTGACGTTTTATCAGGCGATGTCTGTTCCTTAAAAGCACATTGTGACCGTCTGACTTTTTCTGTTGTCTTTAAAATTGACCCGGTTAAATGTTCAGTCCTGGATACCTGGGTAGGTAAGACCGTGATTCATTCGAATCATCGCTTTACGTATGAAGACGCCCAGGGTATACTAGATCAAAAACAAGGGTTGTATTATGATGAATTAAATACCCTCAATGAACTGGCCATCCAGATCCGCAAAAAAAGGTTTGTTGCGGGATCCATTGGGTTTGAATCCACCGAATACCGGTTTGAACTGGATCCGGTGACCGGCAAACCGCTGGAGGTCAAAGAAAAAATCAGGATTGACACCCATTTACTGATCGAAGAGTATATGCTGCTGGCGAATAAAGCGGTTGCAGAGTTTATTTATCAAAAAGAAAAAAATCAGGACCTTATTCCTTTTGTGTATCGCGTGCACGATCTTCCTGACCTCGAAAAACTAGCCGACCTGGCTGCTTTTGCTAAAGAGATGGGTTACGAGATCAAACTAAATACCCCCAAAGAAATTTCGCATTCGCTGAACGCCTTGTATGAAGCTTCTACACACAATGAAGCACTGAAACTGTTGCAGCCTCTGGCGATCCGGACCATGGCAAAAGCTGAATATACTACCAACAACATCGGACACTACGGTTTAGCTTTCGATCTTTATTCCCATTTTACTTCGCCCATACGCCGGTACAGCGATATCCTCGCTCATCGGATATTATATAAAAACCTCCACCACACCTACCGCGTGGATAAAAAACAACTGGAAGAACAATGTAAACACATCTCCAATCAGGAGCGGAAAGCCATGGAGGCCGAACGGGAATCTGTTAAATTTTTCCAGCTTTTATACATCACTGCTCACGTAGGCCAGGATTTTCCAGGCAAGGTATCCGGCATGATCGAGAGGGGTATTTTTGTTGAACTGGACGAAAACCACGTTGAAGGATTTATTCCTTTTGAAGATATGAATGATCAATTTGTATTAACCACCAACCGGTTGAAAGTCATGGGCCGCCGTTCTGGTCAAATCATTTCCATGGGAGACCGCATCCGGGTCAAAATAGAGTCTGCCGATATGAAAATGCGGCGTGTACAAATGTCTTATATTAGCAAAAATGAAAGTTAGTTTAGGGATTTGGATTGGTTGTTGTTTTTGCCTGATCTCCTGCACATCGACCAAAAAACTGACTACCTACGGGGGCATTGGAGAAGATAAATCTATTTTTTATTACCATACCGGACAGGGCGAACCCATGGTCATCGTGCATGGTGGCCCCGGTCTCAATCACAGTTATCTTTTACCCTATCTCAACCGGTTGAATGATGTCCACCATCTGATTTATTATGATCAAAAGGCATGTGGTCAGGCTGAAATTCCTTCGGACACCAACGCCATGAAGCTTCGTGCTTTTGTGGAAGATATTGAAACCGTAAGAAAAAAATTTGGCCTGAAACAAATGCATCTTATGGCCCATTCCTGGGGAGCTTTGCTGGCCATCCAGTATGCCGCGTTGTACCCTCAACATTTAAAATCCTTGATCTTGATTTCACCTGCTGCCATTTCTTCTGCCGATGTGCGGGAAGCCAGCAGGCTGATCAACGCTAAATTTGAACATGTAGATCAATTGGCCCGAAGCCGAATAATCGAATCACCGGCATTTAAAAACAACCGCCCTGAGGCTATGGCTGAACTCATCAGGCTGAGCTTTAAACAAAATATGTCGCAGAAAAACCTGGCCGACAGCATACACATTTATATTCCGGAAGATTTTTCAAAGCGGAATGCTGCGCTGAGGTATTTGTTTAAAGACCTGGCATCCTATGATTATTATCCCGTGTTGCCCAGGATCACCACCCCTACCCTGATTATCTGCGGAGCTCAGGATGTGGGTTTGCCATTTGCTGACAAAATCCAGCAAACAATCCCCTCAGCCCGGATCAACAGGATAGAGAATTCCGGTCATTTTCCATTCATTGAACAGCCAATGGAGTTTAAACAACAGGTGGTTCAGTTTGTATCTATCCTCCAGATAAAAAAATAAACCATTCAGACCAACCATACGGTTCAGCCAAGCCAGCTGCTAAAACTTATTTACATTTGAGAACCAACCAGGGAAAGTGGTTTAAAATCAGGCTTAAGGTATGATACCATTATTGTTTATAAAAAATGACGCTGTTACATTCGGGATCCTGATTTCAGTGTTAGCGTTGGTTTTTTATACTACTCAAAGCAGCAAACCTTTCTGGATCAGATTTTATAAATACGTACCGGCCCTTTTGTTGTGTTATTTTATTCCGGCCTTATTGCATTGGCCCTTAGGCCTCATTTCCAATGAATCTTCAAAACTTTATCCATTTGTTTCCCGATATTTATTGCCTGCCAGCTTATTGTTATTTTGTATAAGTCTCGACCTTAAAGCCATTGCCCGGCTGGGTCCAAAAGCCCTGGTCGTATTTCTGTCCGGTACATTCGGGGTGATTATCGGTGGCCCGATCGCTTTATTTTTGGTTTCCAGGTTTTTTCCGGGCATTTTGCCGGCTCCTCCGGCTGAATTGTGGCAGGGATTATCCACTATTGGCGGAAGTTGGATTGGAGGTGGAGCTAATCAAACGGCTATCAAAGAAATATTCCAGGTTTCGGATACCCTTTTCGGGAGTGTAGTGGTGGTGGATATTGCTGTGGCAAACGTATGGATGGCGATTCTGCTATACGGTGCCGGCATTCATCACCGGATCAATAAATGGTTAAAAGCTGATTTTACCCAAATTGAAAACCTAAGGGTAAAAATGGAAGCTTATAGCCTGAGTGTAGAAAAGAAGCCGGACATGGCCTCGCTGATGATTTTGATGGGGGTTACATTTGGTGGGGTAGGTTTAGCCCATTGGATAACCGATCGGATCATGCCAGTCATGGAACAATACAAACCCTGGTTGGAAACCTACAAACTCAGCGCGATCAACTCTTCATTTTTCTGGATTGTAGTCCTGTCTACATCAATTGGAATCCTGTTGTCTTTTACCAGGGCAAGAAAAATGGAAGGGGTTGGAGCGTCCAAATGGGCATCCATTTTTTTATACATCCTCGTAGCCACTATCGGGATGCAGATGGACCTAAGCCAGATTGTCCAAAACCTGGGCTTAATTACGGTCGGGGTGATCTGGATGTGCATCCATATTTTAATTATTGTCCTGGTAGCCAGGTGGATACATGCCCCATTTTTTTATGTTGCGGTGGGCAGTATGGCCAATATAGGAGGGGCGGCATCTGCCCCGGTGGTCGCAGCAGCTTTCGGTCCTGGTCTGGCACCGGTTGGGGTTTTATTAGCGGTATTAGGGTATGCCGTTGGGACTTATGGGGGTTTGATTTGTGCTTACCTGATGCAGGCGGTAGTGAATTAAGTTGCCCCCGTCTATTTTTACCTTTAAGGCTCGCAACCAACCTGTTGAGCAGCACTTTTATTAGGGTGTATGACAAATTGCAGGTTTAAAGAATTTGAATAAAACGAGACCTGGAAGCCCGCCTGGCCAAGAGGGACAGGGTTTTTAGTTGGTTTGATGAGGTTTCAAACCCTGTCCGCCGACAGGCGGGCTTCCAGGTCTTGTCAAAAAATCCAAAAACCTGCAATTTGCCATACACCCCTTTTATACAATATCAACAAATATCCTTTATTATTAGTACCTTTGCAGTCCGAAAAAGCGACCAGTTTATTGCTTTTTGTTTACCATGGAGAAAAAAAGAATCCTCTTCGTCACCCAGGAAATGAAACCTTACACCGAGCTGGGTGAGATGTCTGACATCGTGAATCAAATTACTCAATACGTTTCTTCCAATGGCTACGAGATCAGGGTATTGATGCCCAGGTTTGGTACAATCAATGAGCGCCGCCACCGGTTACACGAAGTGGTGCGATTATCCGGAATGAATATTATCGTTGACGATGATGATTATCCATTGATCATCAAAGTCGCCTCTTTACCCGGCTCCAGAATGCAGGTATACTTTCTGGACAATGAGGAATTTTTTAAACGCAAGCAGATCTTTGCCGATGCTGCTGAAAAACAATTTGACGACAACCTGGACCGGATGGTATTTTATTGTAAAGGCTCTATTGAAACCGTTAAAAAATTTGGTTGGGTCCCCGACATTATTCATTGTCACGGATGGATGACCTCATTGATACCACTTTATCTCAGGACAACGTATAAGGATGAACCTATTTTCCGCAACGCGAAAATCATTTACTCCCTATACCAGAATGATCTTGAAATGCCATTCGATAAGAAATTTTTAACCAAAGCTTCCATCAATAATCTGGATCCTAAAAAATTAGAAGATTTTTATTCCGGCAAATCCTACAAACTCCATCAAGGTGCAATTAAATATGCGGATGCGCTGATCTCTGGCAGCGAAAAGCTGGATAAAGATGTTTTAACTGCTAAAAAATCATTTGGCAAAAAACCACAATTGGATTTTATCCCACAGGAAACCCGCAACAGCGTTTACCTCAATTTTTACGAAACCCTGCTCAAATAATTTTCCTGGAAACCCCCTTTTCAGTATGAGGAAATCAACCCTGTTTGTCATTAGCATTTTGTCTGGTTTATTTTTCCTTCGGTGCAATGACCCCGGTATCCTGGGATCAGATTTGCTGAAAGAAGATGAAATTAACCTCCGGTTTGTAGATACATTTCGCCTCCAGGCCCAAACCATACTGGATACCGGTAATATAACATACGACCCGAATATCCCCATTATTTTCGATCAAATGCCGGTGGGCTTTTTTAAGGACCCGGTTTTCGGCAATACGGATGCCAGGATTTATTTTCAGTTCTTAAAATCCAGTTTTGTAACCAATCCTGATTTTAAAAATTCCACCCTGGATTCCGCCATGCTGTACATAGCTTTGGATACCTTGTCCACCCCGTATGGCAAAACCAATGAACTGCATGACCTCGAAGTCTTTATTATGAATGAAAAGATATTGACTAACCGCAGGTACAAATCCGGGTCTTATTCCTTTACCAACGAACCCATGCCTATAGGAGGCCTTTACAATTATATACCCAATACTAAACTGCGGCCGCAAGTTATAGAACCTGTCGACACGTTTCAATACGAACCCAATGTGGCATTCAAACTTAGTCGTTCTTTCGGAGAATATGTGTTGAACCTGGATTCATTGTGGTACAATAGTGATTCCATTTTCCTGTCGAATGTAAAAGGATTGTTGTTCAAACAGTCCAACCTCAATGCACGCATGTTCAACTACCGGATCAATTCGTCTTATTCCCGGTTGCAGATTTATTATACAAAAGGTGGTTCCCAATTATTGTATCTCTATCCTTTACTCATTGGGCCCAGGATTCCCTTATGGATCCACGATCACAGCCCGCTGGTTAAGGAATCACTTAATTCCGTTACTAAAGGAAATGACCTGATTTTCCTGCAATCCCTGTCCGGACTAAAAGCCAAAATCGAATTTCCGGATATTACCCTGCCACCAGGCGCCATTATCAATAAAGCCGAACTCGAGGTCACCGCAATAGAATTGCCACAGGATAATCTTGGTATCTTTACCCCAGCTACCCAACTTGGTCTCTTAAAACTAAACCCCAATGGTTTCGAAGTATTAACCTCCGATCAGGGTGATTTAGATGATTTTACTTTGCTGGGAGGTGCCCTGACTAAAAAAGAGGTAAATGGGGTGACGCTTAATGTATATACGCTCAATCTTTCTAACCATATCCAGGAAATCATTACCGGAAAAGAAAAACCTGAAGTATTTTTGGCCGTATTTCCCAGGTCAGAAACGCTGTCGAGGGTGGTCGTTGGGGGACCCAAACATGCTCAATATCCCATGAAACTGAGGATTAGCTTTTCTACACAATAAACCTAAACAGGTATGAATTACAATTCCAACAAATCCCTGCTGTTGTTTCCAGAATATGGACGCAACGTCCAGGAAATGATCCACGTAATAAAAAATGAAACTGACGGCACCAAAAGACAAAATATGGCTAATGCCATCATCAGTCTTATGGGCCACCTTTCACCCGGCTTGCGCAATGGAACAGATATCCGGCCCAGGTTATGGAAACATTTTTTTGCTATCGCTGAATATGATATCGACGTGGTATCTCCGGATGGAGTTAAATATCTGGCCGAAGAAGCAGAAATAGCCCCCTTACCATTAGGTTATCCGCCGATCGGTGATAGTTTCCGCCACTATGGCAACCATGTTAAAAAGTTGATTGAAAAGGCGGTCCAGATGGAAGACGGACCCAAAAAAACATATTTTGTTTCCCTGATCGGTTCTTATATGAAAATGGCTTACAAAACCTGGAACAAAGACCATTTTGTAAGTGATGAAGGGATACTCAAGGATTTAAAAACTATGGCCAAAAACCAGCTCAACATAGAGGAAGAGACCTCTCTGGAAGTGCTTAGCAAACGGTCAAAAAATGGTGGTCAAAACCTTCAACCACAGAGTTCTGAGCCCAGGCCGATTAAAAACAACCGGTTCCGTTCTAACCGCAATAACAACAATAATAACCGACGGTTTAATGACCGGCACCGCGGCGGCAGCAGTGGCAATAATCAACGAAGAAGCCGATAATCCAAATCGCCGGATGTCGAATAAACACCTGGAAGACCTGCTCCTGCTGGGCGATACCAGATTATACCAGGTCTCAGCTCCGATACTTACCGAAGAAAAGAACGAGGCGCTGTACTGGGTTGAAGATTTACATCAGGTGATGTTTGAAATCAGGGCCAGGTATCAGTTTGGCCGTGGTATTGCCGCACCCCAATTGGGCATATTCAAAAGATTGATTTACCTCCATCTGGGCCGTCCCTATATCATTATCAATCCCAGGCTTATTGACCTCAGCCCCGAGACCTTCGAGGTATGGGATGATTGTATGTGTTTCCCCAATTTATTGGTTCGCGTCCGACGGCATCGATCACTAACCCTGGAATATCTGGATGAAAACTGGAATCATCAATCCTGGTTTGTTTCTGATGCAGAATCCGAACTGATCCAGCACGAATATGACCACCTCGAAGGAATCCTGTGTACCATGAGAGCCATTGATGATGTTTCGTTTAGATGGAGGCCAACTCCCTCTTAAACTCAGATTTTGCAGTTGACTACACAATCTGCCCGAAGGGCCGCCCTTTGGGGGTCTGATGATGCGAAGCATAT
>JAWXBI010000041.1:0-33051 GCA_034439915.1 Saprospiraceae bacterium
ATTTCCTTCAAACCAGACGACCAACGCCACTTCATCGTACCAGTCAGGGACTTCGTCTAAAGGCCAGGGTTGCTTTGGCCATAAATCTTATCTTTGCGCTCTTTGATCAATTAACCTAATCCGTATGCTTGTTTTTTTATTACTGGGCTTTATCATTTACAGCATAGGTATGTATTTTGTATTTCCCAAAGCCGGAGTGGAAGCATGGAAAGGTTTGGTCCCCGGACTTAACCTCGCAGAGATGGCGGCTTTGGTAGGTCGTAAAAAAAGCCATGCCTGGTGGATGCTTTTCCCCATCGTCAACATTTTCATTTTTGCCGCCCTGATCGTAGACCTGGCGAGGTCATTTGGTAAACACGGTTATTGGGACAGCGTCCTGGCGGTGGTATTTGCACCGTTTTATTCCCTGTATATCGGCCTGGATAAAAAGCTGAAATACCAGGGCCCCGTGTTGGTCCAGGAACTGGAATTTATGAATAAACTGCATGAAGCCAGAGCCAAAAACGATACCAAGACTATCAGTAAAATGCAGGCTTCCAATCCTTACAAAAAAGGAGCCTTGAGAGAATGGGCTGAATCTATCGTCTTTGCCGTCTTCGCTGCCGCATTTATCCGGATGTTCCTGATTGAAGCCTATATGATCCCTACTTCATCGATGGAAGGCAGTTTAAAAGTCGGAGACTTTTTATTTGTAAGCAAAGCTCATTACGGTATCCGTCTGCCCATGACCTTTGTCATGATCCCCTTGCTGCATAACCAGATTCCTTATCTCGGGACTGAATCCTATCTTAAAAAACCCAGTTTTAAATACACCCGCTTACCAAAACTTCAGTCGGTAAAACGATACGAACCTTTCGTATTTAACTGGCCGGTAGGCGACAGCGTATACCTTGCCCCGGACAGAGCTTTTACGGTCGATCAATACCGGAGGGAACCCTATGTCAAACAAGCTGTACAAAATGGAAAACTGATCACCCGCCCGGTGGATAAAAAAGATCATTATATCAAACGCTGTGTCGCAGTCCCCGGAGACAGTTTGAAAATAATAAACCGCCAATTGTACATCAACAATCAGCCGGCATTCAACCCTGAACATATGCAATTTATGTACCGGATCATATCTCCACAAAACCAATTGAATCAAAGAAAACTGGATGAACTGGGATTAAACCTCACAGAAGCTATGCCTCAGATGGGCATCTATTTTTTGGATAGCCTGCAAAAAGCAAAAATACAGGGTATGGATTCCTCGATCATTATCCAGGTAGTGCCTCAGGAAGTCAGGCCAATGTTTCCCTATGATACGCCGATTTCCAAAGGATGGACCGTGGATAATTACGGGCCGATCTATATCCCCAAAGCAGGGACCACCACCACACTGGATCTGGAAACTCTTCCGTTATACAACAGGGTGATTGCGGTCTATGAAAACAATAAACTGGAAGTGAAAGACGGTAAAATCTATATCAATGGTGAGGAATCCAATTCATATACTTTCAAACAGGACTATTATTGGGCGATGGGGGACAACCGTCACAATTCTGAAGATTCCCGGGCCTGGGGTTATGTACCGGCTGACCACGTCGTTGGGAAACCACTGTTTATCTGGTTTTCCACCAAAAATGGTAAAATCGCCAACGGGATCAACTGGAACAGGTTATTTACTTCAGCAAATAAAAAATGAGACCCTGGTACCGGATAGTAGTAATTATTTTATTGGCCGTCCCGCTTTGGGGGCAGGCTCCGATATCCCAATTATACCTGTTTAAAATACAACGTCCGACAAATACCCAATGGGTTGTCCATTCCCCAAAATACCTGAGTGGCTTTAATCGAGGGGGGTATAACAACCAGCCTTTTTTTATTAACGATCAGGAAATCCTGCTCGCCGTCCAGGAATCAGGGTCCATTCAAACGGAGATTTATCAACTGCACCTGGAACAACGCAGTTTTCACCGACTGACCCAGACCACTTATAGCGAATATTCGCCCAATTTAACACCAGATGGTAAATATATTTCCTGTGTACGGGTTGATGATCCTGTGACCAGCCTGCAACGGCTTTATCGATATGAACGCAATAGCGTGGGCCGGCTGAATTCTCCTCTTCCTGAAATTAAAAACGTTGGATATCATACCTGGCTGGACAACAATACTGTGGCCTTGTTTTTAGTAAATAAACCCAATCAACTTGCCCTGGTGGATATTACGTCTAAAGATCCATTAATATTTACTTCTGATGTGGGACGGTGTATGACTAAAAACGGAGCAGGACATTTAATCTTTGTCCATAAGATTTCGGACGCGTATTGGTACATCAAGGAATATGATCCCTTGCTGCAAAAATCCACTATTCTCTGTGAGACCCTTTCCGGCAGTGAAGACTTTGTGCAAACACCTGAAGGACAATTCATTATGGCCAAAGGCTCAAAACTCTACAAAACTGACCCCAGGACAGAAAAAGCCTGGACGGAAATCGCCGATCTCCGCTATTTTGGACTTCAGTCTATCTCCAGACTGGCTTTGCGTGGTGAAAATCTGATCCTGGTCAATCAACCTTCCAAATGAGGTTTAGTTTTATCGTGTTTTGGTGTTTTATTGTTATTCATGTAGCTGCACAGCCAGTTTCTTACAAGGATGAAATCAAAGGATATCGCTCCAGAAACTGGGTCGGATTGATTACGGATCCCCGCACTACCCTACAGCCTGGAGACAGTATTTATCTGCACTTTTTTCCGGTAAAAGAATCCAGCAAAGTTTTTTGTGAGGTGGAACAGTTGAAAGATCAGCAGCCGCTCGAAATGCCCACTTACAGCGGCCAGGTAAAAGTTTTTAAACGTTATGCCCGCTTACATTTTACCTGGAAAGGAAAACCAATGACGCTAAGTGCCTATCAAAACCTTCAGCTGACTTCACCCTTGTACAGCAACCATTTATTCTTGCCAGTCAAAGATTTGACCAGTGGTAAACAAACCTATGAGGGCGGGAGATACCTGGATATAAGAACCACATCGATTCAAAACAACAAATTATTGCTGGATCTGAATCAGTTGTACAACCCCTGGTGCGCATATAGCGACGGGTACAATTGTCCAATCCCCCCTCCAGAAAACCACCTTCCGGTATTCCTTAAGGCAGGCGAAAAAAAATTTAGAAAACCTCACTAAAACCAAACGAAAACGGCCAAGGTCAGCCCTCAGACCCATCAAAAATTAACCTACCTTTATACTGCCCAAAGCAGAATTTTCGTTTTCTATCGTCACCCATGAAAAAGATTCTTGCCTTTCTGATTATCCTTCCGTGCTGGTATCCCGGTTTGCTGACCGCTCAATCGGAATGGATTGTCCAATTAAAAGAAGGCCAGGACGAAACCCTTCTATCAACCGGATGGGCTAAATCAAATTACCGGACCAATCCTGTACTGGATATAAAAAACATTGCACCCCACTTTAATATTCTGCGGCTGAGATCATCTGGCGCCATTCAAAAAAAAGATATTCTCTCTAATCCTGCCGTAGCTTTTGCCGAACTCAATCTACCTTTGGAAACAAGGGCCACTCCTAATGATCCTTTCGTCCCCCAACAATGGCATCTGAACAATATCTCCGCAAATAAAGCCTGGGATTCCTCCCAGGGAGGTCTGAGTTTTAATAAGGATACCATTGTCATCGGGGTGATTGATCATGGTTTTTTGACCAGCCATGAAGACTTAAAAAACCGCATCTGGCAAAACCGGGCTGAAATACCAGGCAACAACATCGATGATGACAACAACGGACACAAAGATGATGTCTATGGACTAAGTCTTAAATATAAAAATGAAAACCATCAGATCGACAATGGTATTGATGGGCCCAGCAATCACGGGACCAGTGTGGCCGGGTTAATCGGGGGGGAGGTTAATAATCAAAAAGGAATAGCAGGCATGATGTGGACCACTAAGCTGATGCTGGGCAGTTTCAGCGCAAATGCCACCATATCCGACCTGATCGAACAATTTAATTATATGTTGGATCAAAGGATTAAATACAATCAGTCCAATGGCAAACAAGGAGCCTACGTCGTAGCCATCAATTACAGTGGGGGGGTAAGTTTTGCATTTGCCAAAGATTATCCGATCTGGTGCGGTATGTATGATATTATGGGAGCGGCTGGTATTGTGAATTGCGGGGCAACGGCCAACAGATATGTAGATGTAGATGATGAAGGGGATATGCCCTCGACCTGCCCCAGCGATTTTCTGGTTACCGTGACCAATACGGGTAAAGACAATAAACGGATATACAATGCAGGTTTTGGGCTGGAACATATCGATTTAGGGGCTCCCGGTGATGGGTTATATTCGACACACTCTTCATCACTCAATGGTTATGGAATTTTATCCGGCACTTCAGCAGCTACCCCCGTGGTAGCCGGAGCAATGGGTTTGATCTACAGTTATCCCTGTAAGGAATGGGCCGATTATCAAAAAGCGAATCCGGCCGATGCTGCCCGGCTGGCCAAACGTGCATTGTTGGCAGGAGTGGATAAAAACAGTGATCTGGCAGGTAAAACAGTAAGTGGCGGCCGCTTAAATATCGCCCGTAGTCTGGATACCCTTAAAAAATATGCCTGCAATCGCATCATTACATCTATCAAGGATAATATCCGGATCAACTCCATCCATCCCAACCCGGCCATTTCTCATTTAAATATTATCCTGGAATCGGCAACAGCACATCCTTACAACATAGAGATAGTTGATCCTGTGGGAAGGCTATTGTACCGGCAGGAAAAAGTGCAGATTAATGGTCAATACCAGTTAACCTTACCTGAACTCCATAATGGATTGTACATTATTAAGCTGACACAAAAGAACGCTCAGGCTTCGAAAAGATTTGTGATTCAAAATTAGCAGGGATAATTACCCGGGCCTTAACAATTGGGGTAACTAAGAAAATTATTTAATCCCAGAATTCAGATACAAACAACTTGTAGAGTTTACCTCTACTAACTTTACGCATTGCTCCTGATACAGCCCTTGCAAAGTATACAACCCGTATAGTATCTAAAAAAATTTCTCAAGCCTTTGAGGCCTATACATAGGCAGTTCTGAATACTGGCTTACAAACTTCGGCTATATAGTGTAATAATCCTTCTATCTCCTAGGGATTTACTATGGGTAAAAACGGCGTGCTGTAGGTACGCCCTGTTATACATAAGTCATCGTCAGACAAGAAGTGCAATTTTTACCAACTGCAAAAATTGGGTTAACCTTAGAGTCAACTTAATTTCCCTTCTCAAATAAAGACTCGACAAAGGCTTTTTTATTGAAAATTTGTAATTTGCTTATTCCCTCTCCTACTCCGATGTATTTGATGGGTATTTTAAACTGATCCGAAATAGCCAGGACGATTCCACCTTTGGCGGTACCATCCAATTTAGTCAAGGCGATCCCGGTCACATCAGTGGCCCCTGAAAAATGTTTGGCTTGTTCGATGGCGTTTTGCCCCGTGGTGGCATCCAATACCAAAAGGACCTCATGTGGGGCGCTTTCCATTCTTTTAGAAATAGAGCGTTTGATTTTACCCAATTCATTCATCAGGTTAAGTTTGGTATGCAGCCGTCCGGCGGTGTCAATGATCGCCATATCACATTTATTTTGGATGGCATAATCCACGGTTTCGTAGGCTACAGCAGCAGGATCGACATTCATTCCTTTGCTGAAAAACTGGCAACCGGCCCTTTCGGACCAGATTTTCAATTGATCCACTGCGGCAGCACGAAAAGTGTCACCTGCGCCCAATACGACTTTCTTATCTCTTATCGTATGTTGAAAAGCAATTTTACCGATGGTCGTCGTTTTACCTACCCCATTTACTCCGACAACCAGCATGATATACGGCCGGGGCCCCTGCGGCAGGTCATAATCTTCGGCATCGATGGTATTGTTTTCGCTTAAAAGCTGGATGATCTCATCCCGCAGCAAATTATTTAATTCCGCCGTATTGATGTATTTGTCCCTGGCTACCCGGGCTTCAATTCTTTTGATGATTTTGACGGTGGTCTGCAATCCCACATCAGAGGTGATGAGGATATTTTCCAATTCGTCCAATACTTCTTCGTCAACCTGATCTTTGCCGGCGATGGCCTTGCTGATTTTATCAAAAAAAGAGGATTTGGTTTTTTCCAATCCCTGGTTGAGATCATCTTTTTTCTCTTTGGTAAAAAACTTGCTGAAAAAACTCATAGCCTGTAAATTTCTATAAATAAATAAAAAAGGCTCTTGTTACCAGGCCTTTAAATTGATCCTGAAGTAGTTGAAATTACAAGGCCAAAAGCCCTTTTATGTTTTTAGATACCCGGTAAGGTGATCACTTATTGGCGAAAAATTCTTTCACCTTGTCTTTGTGAACGATCATTTCTTTGAAAGAATATTTGCCGGAAACCGGATCTTTCACACTTTTGATGACTTTGACAAAATCCTTACCAGAGCCTGCATTGGCTGCACGTTGTGCTACTTTTGCGTTTTTACTGACTTTAGCCATGATTATTTAATTTCTTTGTGGATAGTATATTTTTTCATGAGCGGATTGTATTTTTTAATTTCCAACCGGTCAGGAGTATTTTTTTTATTCTTTTGGGTCACATAACGTGAGGTCCCGGGCAAGCCACTGTTTTTGTGTTCGGTACATTCCAGGATAATTTGTTGACGATTGCCTTTGCTTCTTTTTGCCATGGAGAATCAATTATGAATTACGAATTATGAATTACGAATGAAGAATTACGATTAAAGGACGACTGATTTTGCTAAGCCTTTGGCTTTTTGGTCCTTGATAAATTGGTAGATACCAACTTTGTCAATGGTGCGGATAGCCGAAGTAGACACCCTGACTTCTATCCACTTTTTTAACTCAGGCACAAAAAATCGTTTGTCCTGGAGATTAGGATAAAAGTGGCGCTTGGTCTTCCGGTTGGAATGCGACACCGAGTTGCCTTTGACGGGCCTTTTTCCGGTAAGATCACATGTTTTTGACATATCGTATTTTTTTTATATTTGTATTATCTAAGTTTTCAGTGACTTCGGCGGGATTCGAACCTGCAACCTTCTGATTCGTAGTCAGATGCTCTATCCAATTAAGCTACGAAGCCGAAAACGGTCGGCAAAGATAAGATTTGTTGTTGATTTAGGCAAATGTATTTCTATGACCAATTTTAAGGGGGTGGACAGCAGTTTTTAAGGGGTTTTCGCCTGCCAGACCAATCCCTTGACCCCTTCGAATTCTCAACAACATTTCAGATTGTCCGGGATTTCCGGGTACAATATGGATAACCGCCCTAAACTCGTCCTACTTGAAAATCCTATCGTTTTGAGGCAGATTTTGTCCTGGTTTCCGAATTCCATAAAATCCCGGCCGCTGCAACAAAAACAAGATTTTTAACAATATACTGACCCAATAAAGTAAATCCATAGGGAAAAGACCGGAACGACAGAGACGGAAATAAGACGAGCGGACTGAAAGTACCTATTAGATGAATAAGTAATATAAAGACCAAAAAGCGGTGGCGAAAGCCCATTATAAAGGCAAGGCCTAGCAATACCTCCCAAGAGGCAAGTAAAATGAGGCCCGTAGAACCGGAGAGGAGTTGGAAGCTTAAGCTTTCTATGGTATTCATGGCAATTTGCTGAGCCGGACTGAGATCCGGAAAAAATTTCAAGGCGCCAAACCAGAAGTATATAATACCCAGGCTGAACCTGAGCAATTTTACATCCAGGCTATTGATTTTGTTTGTATTGTCCATATTTATGGGCGTCTTTTTCCAGGTCAGGTTTATGTTTATATGAGGGGTCGGATCAAATGTATATTGTGCTCTGACCATGATTTTATGATCCTGATCAGGTAATAACCTGATTTTCATGAGAAATCCTCGATTTTATTTGTTAACTCCCTTGGATTAAGTCAATCCTTTGCCTTTGATATTCAAGTAAATAGAACTAGTTCCCCGGTTAAAAAATAACCTTCAGATCATCGGGGTATTGAACACCAAAAAACCTGTTCACTATTAGGTTTTCAGGAAACCTCTGTCAGTGGCTATTCCTCCGAATGTTATTTCCTTTACAGCGTAATTATAAAATTTAAATATGAAAATTGTTGCTTCATCTATTTTGATCCTCCTCTTCCTCCCTTTTTGGGTTACAGGGCAGGAAACTTACCGAATCACCGTATCCAGTCTGGTGATCAAAGGCACCTCCAATGTCCACAAGTGGGAAGCCAAAGTAAATCAATTGAGTGGATCTACTGAATTGATCTTTGAAGGAGATCAATTAAAAAGATTAGCAGAATCCAAATTTGATATCCCGGTAAAAGGAATTAAAAGTTCCAAAGGCAATACCATGGATAATAAAATGTATCAGGCCCTTAAATCTGATGCCTGTGCCAATATTAGTTTTAACCTTTCCAGTGCTACCCTGGATGCCACCGGGTCCACCTTAAAATCTACCGGAACGCTCACTGTAGCCTGCGCATCCAAAAAAATCGACCTGGTCAGCACCCTGAAAAGTACTGGATCCGGTCAATATTTACTGAGCGGCAGTGTAAAAATGAAAATGACTGATTTCGGGATTAAGCCTCCTACCGCCCTGCTTGGCGCGATGGTAACCGGTGACGACATTACCATTGAATACGAAGTCAACTTAATTAAAGACAAATCCAATTTTTAATCAATAAACTACCTATTATGAAAAATTCAACTAAACTGTTGTTTTTTGCCCTGGTCCTCGCCACTGCAAACCTATTCAGTCAGACCAGTGATATCCAATATTCACGGCCCTGGAACAAAGATGGTATCAATATATTTGAACCAGCTAAACACGCTGAACAATCTGAGTTTTCGGGATTTAAACTGAGAATAGGCGGATCATTTACCCAGGATTATCAAAACCTGACCCATTCCAACAAACCTTCTAAAACGGCAAATTTGTTGTATGGGGTAGCAAAAAAAGAAGACTCCACTAAAGTAACCCTCGAAGGCTTTAACCTGGCCATGGCTAATCTGAATTTTGATTTTCAAATTGAAGATGGTATCCGGGTTTCCCTTGAAAACTATATGTCAAGCCGGCACCACTCTGAATTCTGGGTAAAAGGCGGATATATACAAATTGACAAGCTGCCTATGTTTGGAAATCCCCAATGGTTTACAGATTATGTCCGCGTTAAAATCGGGCATTTTACCCCAAATTTCGGCGATATGCATTTCCGTAGAACAGACGGGGGCAACTCCATGTTTAATCCTTATGTAGAGAACTACATCCTGGATGCTTTCTCTACTGAAATAGGTGGTGAAGTATATCTCTTCCCAACCAAAAACCTGATGGGTATGGTTGGTATGACTTCCGGTTATATCAATGGCAACATCGAATATTTCCCTCAAGTTGTCAATGGATCAGGTGTGGTACCTACCAAAAAATCCCCATCGATATATGCCAAACTGGCTTTTGATAAAAACGTTGATGATCTCCGTTTCAGATTATCCGCTTCGGTGTACAATAATCCTAACATTTCAAGAAATACATTATATGCCGGTGACCGTACGGGTTCTCATTATTTCCTGGTCATGGAACCTGCGATTACCGGTAGTGCAGCCACCACTGCTTCAGCCCAGTTTTCATCAGGGAGGTTTAGTCCTGATGTCCCCAACAGAGTGACCGCGATGATGATTAATCCATTCGTGAAATACAAAGGCTTAGAATTTATCGGATCTTACGAAACGGTTTCCGGTAGCAACTACGCCGATGTCAAAGAAGGCAAATGGCTGAAAAGGCAATTCACTCAATATGCTGCAGAGGTAAACTACCGATTTTTAAATCAAGAACAAGCTTATGTCGGAATCCGTCAGACAGGAATGTCCGGTGAACCCCGCGGAATTTTAAACAATGGAGCGCAGGCAAAAGTCAATGTCAGCCGGACAGCCATAGCAGCCGGCTGGTTTCCAACCAAAAACCTGTTACTGAAAACCGAGTATGTAAATCAAACCTATAAAGATTTCCCAACAACAGATTACCGGTTTGGTGGCAAATTTAGTGGATTTGTAATTGAAGCCGTCGTAGGTTTCTGATTTTTTAAATAAAGGGTAAGGTGTGACTACCTTACCCTCATTTTTTTAATATGATTGTTTTCCTTTTAATACTGAATTTAATTTCCCTTTCCTCCGATTCCATATCAACGGGTGAAGGGAAATTTAAAATCCTCCCGGCCAGCAGGGTCTATCTGGAAGGCACGACGAACGTGAATAAATTCAAGTGTGATTGTGGAAACAATTTTGAAAGCAGTAGCTATCACCTCCGGAACATCGAAGGCAATAAAATGGAATTTTCCAACACCCTGTTGTCTTTGACTATTGAATTCTTTGATTGTAAAAACAGGAAGATGGACCGCGATTTACAAAAAGCGTTAAAAGCAGACCAATTCCCTACCGTTCGAATTCAATTGGAAAACATCACCCTCGCTAAGGGTCATCTGACCGGTATCGAAACAGGCAATTGGACCCTGGCCAACGCCCTGGTCAATATTTCCCTGGCTGGTGTCACCCGCCAACATTTAATTCCGGTTAAGGCTAAAAAAGGGGTACACCATCAATTCCATTTTACCGGCCATCAAACTATGAATATGACGGATTTTAATGTCACACCCCCGGATGCTTTGTTTGGTATGATCAAGGCAAATGATCCCATCACTTTCTATTTTGACCTGGTGTTAGAGTTAGAACAACACCCTGGCCTGTTACAATAAATAATTCAAGCATTAAATAATTAATTAGACTTATGAAAAAAATAATACTAAAAGGATTGACCGCTGGTACGGTGCTGCTCATAGTAAGTTATCTGGCGCTTTACCTTCTGGTCCTGCTTTTCCCCGGGATTGCTGAACAATATTATGACCCTATTTTCAGTCTGGAAGGGAACAAAACATGGATGTTTTTTTTACATCCATTTATAATAAGTTTTGCCCTGGCCTGGTTTTGGAGCCGGTTTAAAACGTTGTTCAATGGCAGTTACTGGTTTCGGGGTCTGGAAGTGGGCTTGGTGTATGGTCTCATCGCTATACTACCCAGTATGTGGATGATCTACAGTGCCCTCTCTGTTTCTCTAACCATGGTAATTTCCTGGGGCATATATGGCCTAATGCAGGCCGTGATCGCTGGAATCATTTCCGCCAGGTTAAGTCCTTAGTTTGACATTGGGATTCCCGAAATAAATGACGTTTCCGGTAATCTCTTTAGAATTTATTCCAAAGGGACTTCCGGACGAAGTGAAATCGGTTGAAATCCAATGGGTGTCTTCGTCGGCTGGTCATCGTCATAATCTTCCCATTCGGTAATATTCTTCATAAAAATTTCCAGGTGGCGCAAAATAAATCCCGGTCGCAATTCTTCAGGCCTCAATATCTCCAGGGTTATTGGGGCCTTCGGTTCACCGTACCCTTCAATGGATGGGTTGAGCACCATGACCATGATCTTTCCATTAAACAATTGCTGATAAATCAGGGCCCCATTGGATTTGATCATCGTACGTTTGATATCCGTATCGTCCAGACTCTCGCTAATTCCGCTGTGGCTTTTACCCAGGTCCAGCATGACTGATTCGAGGTTTTCGATTTTATCCTGAACCCTTACTTCGGCTTTCAAACCCATATGGGTAATAAACTCATTGAGCACCGATTGAATCATGGGTTTCATTTGCAGCGGCCAGGCGTTGCGGTATTCTATGGTATTGTTGAGTATCCGCTGGTATTGACCGACTTTTGTCAACAAGGAGCCAAAATCAATAGTTGATTTCACTTCGGACATAAGGTATTTATTTAGAAGGTAAGCTACACAAAATACAAAGCTTAAGTTTTTAAACTATCCCGGATGATTTTTTTTCTTCAAGAATCACCACAGAATTTTAAAACTGTTAAAAACCTTAATAGTTCCGGATCAGAATCCGGGATTTATTTTATATAATTTTGAGCATTCAATTTTATTCTATTTCCAAATGAAAAGAGTCCTCTTGTTTTTATTGATCGGTTCTTCATTCGCCGGAATGGCCCAATCTCCCAAAAAAGTTACCTCCGCCGATATCCATCAATCCATAAAAAAGCTGAATGTATTGGCTTCTGCTTTTTATGTAGCGGCCCATCCTGATGACGAAAACACCCGTTTGATTTCTTTGCTGGCCAATCAATACAAAGCCAATGTTTATTACTTATCCATGACCCGGGGTGATGGAGGACAAAATCTTATCGGTGCTGAAATCGAAGAACTGTTGGGAGTTATCCGTACCAATGAACTGTTACAAGCGAGAAATCTGGATGGCGGCAACCAGTTATTTACCCGGGCCAACGATTTTGGCTATTCAAAAAAGCCGGATGAAACTATGAGGACCTGGAACAGAAATGAAGTCCTCAGTGATATTGTCTGGCAAATCAGACGGCTCAAACCGGATATCATCATCAATCGGTTTAAAAACGATACCAGCCGCGAAAATCATGGCCACCATACCTCTTCAGCCATCTTATCTGCGGAGGCATTTGACCTGACCAATCGCAATGATATATTTCCGGAACAATTAAGCCTGGTGTCCCCCTGGCAGGCAAGGCGTTTGTATTTTAATACCATCTGGTGGTTTTATGGAAGTGAAGAAGCTTTTAATAAAATGGATAAATCCAAAATGGTCACCATGGATGCCGGAGTTTATTATCCCTGGCTTGGGAAATCAAACGGGGAAATCGCGGCAGAAAGCAGGAGTATGCATCGCTGTCAGGGGATGGGGGCTCTCGGAAGCAGGGGCAGCTCACTCGAATACCTGGACCTGCTCAAAGGAGACAAGGCTGCATCCCAGGATAATCCGTTCGCAGGCATAGATATCACCTGGAACAGAGTAAAAGGCGGAGCCCCGTTAATCCCGTTGATCAATGATATCGATAAAACTTTTCAACATGACAACCCTGCAGCGTCCATTCCAAAATTGAATAAAATATATCAGTTTATACAAAATTTGCCGGACGGCCATTGGAAAAGCATCAAATCTGAAGAAATAAAAAACCTTATTGTTCAATGCGCCGGTTTGTATATCGAAGCGGTGAGCACTATCCATATGGTAGCTCCTGGCGAAAAAACAACCATTACGGCAGAATTGACCAACCGAAGTACCGCACATGTGGTTTTAAAATCAATTGATTTCTTACCGATGGAAGGTGCTGATACCACCGGATCGATTACCTTGTCGACCAATAAAGTTTGGAAATACAGCCGCCATGTGACCCTACCGGATCAGGTGGAAAACACCGGAGCATATTGGCTGAGTGAGCCCTGGAAAACCGGGATGTATACGGTCGATGACCAGTCTAAAAGAGGATTGCCCCTGACACCCAGGGAATGTAAGGTCAGCCTGGAATTGAACATCGAGGGCTATAAGTTTACCCTGGAAAAAGATATCGTCTATAAATGGGTGGATCCGGCAAAAGGGGAATTATACCGTCCATTTGAAATCACCACACCTGCCTTTGTCAATCTGGATAGTAAGGTCTATGTATTTGCAGATGATGCCCCTAAAAAAGTAACTGTTCAGGTCAAGTCAGGCATTGATAACCTTGCTGCATCCGTATCCTTAAACCTTCCCGCGGGCTGGAGATCTGAACCTGAATCTTTGCCGGTAACCATGAAGTCCAAGGGGAGTGAGCAGGCATATTCTTTTTTATTGTATCCGTCTCAACAAACTTCGGAGGGGACCGTAAATGCCCAAATTCTGATTAATGGAAAGTCGTACTCCAAAGAACTCATTACTATCAATTATGACCACATCCCTTTTCAAACCGTGCAAAAACCAAGCGAAGCCCGCCTGTTAAAACTGGATATCAAAAAAGGGGGTACCCATATTGCCTATATCAATGGGGCGGGTGATGATGTTGCTAAGTCATTGGAGCAGGTGGGTTATCAGGTGACCATCCTGGCCGATAGGGACCTGACCATCGATCAATTGGCCAAATTCGATGCGATTGTATTGGGTATACGGGCTTTTAATACCGTGGAAAGATTAAAATACAACCAACCCGTCCTGATGGATTATGTAAAGAACGGAGGAACCGTGGTAGTCCAATACAACACCAATTTCAGGCTGGTGAGCCAGGATATTGCACCCTATTCACTTAAGTTGGGCAGGGAACGTGTATCCGAAGAAGATGCTGAAGTTCGTTTCCTCAAACCAGATCATGCCGTATTGAATATCCCCAATAAACTGACACCAAAGGATTTTGATGGCTGGGTACAGGAAAGAGGTTTATATTACCCTTCAGAATGGGATAAAGAGCATTTCGAAGCTATATTGTCCTCCAATGATGCCGGTGAATCGCCCAAAGACGGCGGATTATTGGTGGCTAAATACGGAGATGGAAACTTTGTTTATACCGGTTTGGCTTTTTTCAGGCAATTGCCTTCGGGTGTTCCGGGAGCATACCGCTTATTTGCCAATCTACTTTCACTCAAAAAGGATCCTAAATCTTAATGGAATGAAAGAATCCGAAACTCAGATTAATTGGAAGTTTTGGTATTTGCTCATGATGGGTGTATTGGCACTCATCATCCTCCTGTTGCTGCTCTTATCAAAGAAATATTCCTGAAAAAAATATACCTCCGGTACTGTAAATGAGTTAAACCCTTGTTTGTCGTAAGTGCTGGGCTCAACGATCGAGCCGGGAGCGTTTTTCTATCCATTCGATTACCTGACGGGCCCGCTCCCGGGTGGAGCCTGAAACTTCCAGCATTTCAACGCCAAATTCTTCCAGGGTATCCCTCAGGACAATATCCCGGAGAATTCGATCTACATTAATTCTCCACGCAGTATAAGCAAGTTCAGGCACAGTGATTCTATCCGGATCTTCAATAGGAACAAAGACGATAAGATCAAGCCATTCCATACCCTTCATTGCCAGTGCCATCCATTGATGATAATCGGAACTCCCTGGGTCCATCTCAGGGAGTAAATAGGCTATAAAGTCAGCCGGACAGCGGTCAAAGATTTGATCTTCCTCACTTTCTTGTATAGATTGAACGGATCGTTGAAGTTGAATTTCAAAATCTTCGCGGCCAGGTAGCTCCACAAATTCATGGCCTTCTTCTTCCAAAAGATAATAGGGTTCATCCACCGAAAAATAAGCTGGAAGCATCTTGCTCAACTCCTCAACGAGGGATGTCTTTCCGGTTTGATGAGATCCGGAGACTGCAATCTTCATATTGACAATCGGTGGTTGGAATGTTGAATAAAATCCATTTCAGGATTGGAAAATTAATAATATACACCAGATAACTGCACAAGTATAAGAGAAATAATTTAGGCTTTCAATCCTTAACAAAAGTGGTCCTTGCACTTGTCTCAGGCGATTAACTTTGTATCACTTTTCGAATTGACGTTAATGTCAAAATTCAGTCTACCCTTGCTTTGTATCCTTCCAATTTATTAGAATACCCTGAGTCAATAAAATCCTCCGTTTATGGACTATGTATCGACCGCACTTGCCAAGTTTTATACACCCGGGAAAGGCCCGGGGAGCAGACTTCGGCTAAAGTTCTATACTAATCCACCAATGTATAAATAATAGAGTTCATAAAACAGAGGAGTTCGAAGATCTGTGCATAGGCTTCCTATCAAAATTAATCAGCTGCTTGAAAACCAATATCTTAAGTTTTCGATAACAACCTCACTTACACAATTTCCTTATCAGAAATTTATCTTTGCCTCATCCATGAGTTATTTAGATTGGGCAATCCTGATTTTCTCCTTAGTAGGCATAGTGGTGTATGGAGTTTACAAAACCAGGGGCCAGCACGATAAAGATTCATTTCTCAGGGGCAGTTCTGAAGGGAGGTGGTGGGCTGTATGTTTTGGGGTCATGGCCACCCAGGCCAGCGGTATCACGTTTTTATCTACTCCGGGGCAGGGATACAGTGACGGATTGCGATTCGTACAGTTTTATTTCGGTTTACCGATAGCTATGCTGATCATTTGCCTGACTTTTATACCTGCCTTCTATAAATCAGGCGTCTATACTGCCTATGAATACTTAGAAAAACGATTTGACCTTAAGACCAGATTACTCACTTCTTTTTTATTTCTGATCCAAAGGGGATTGTCTGCCGGTATTACCCTATATGCTCCGGCCATTATTCTCAGTGCATTATTTGGATGGAACTTTAAACTGGTCATTTTATTAACCGGCATTTCAGTTATTTTATACACCGTCAGCGGTGGTGCAAAAGCCGTAAGTAAAACACAGACTATTCAGATGGTAGTCATGCTGGGTGGTTTGTTATTTATATTTTGTCTGGTATTGGCCAGACTCAAACACCTTTCCCTTGACCAGGCTTTACAGGTGGCTGGCTGGTCGGGCAAAATGGATGCGATCAATTTTAAATTTGATCTCAAAGACCGTTACAACTTTTGGTCTGGAATCATTGGTGGGACTTTTGTGGCCCTGGCTTATTTCGGCACCGATCAATCTCAGGTACAGCGTTATATCAGCGGCCAGTCCATCGCTCAAAGCAGGCTGGGCCTAATTGCAAACGGATTGGTCAAAATACCCATGCAGTTCTTTATCTTATTGACCGGGGTTATGGTGTTTGTGTTTTATCAGACTCAAAGCAGCCCTTTGTTTTTTAATGCCCAGGTAGAGGATAAAGTCATACAAAGCAGTTATGCTCCTGCTTATCTTGAAAAACAGAATGTCCTGAGAACAATTGAAGGGGAGAAAAAAGAAGTGCATCAAAAATTATTACAACCCAATAGCGCTTCTGCAGAATTAAAAACCCAGCTTCAAGACCTGATCCAGCGGGAAAATTCGGTACGCATCGAAGCTAAAACTATTATCAAACAAGCCTTACCCGATATCGAAACCAATGACCGGGATTATATTTTTCTGCATTTTGTACTCCATCAATTGCCAATTGGTTTGATTGGATTGTTGCTGGCTGTTGCCTTTTCAGCTACCATGTCTTCTACATCTGCTGAAATCACAGCTCTGGCCGGTACGACCACCGTGGACTGGATGTTCAGACTATTTAAAAAAAGGGTATTAGAAGATCATTCCATCGTATTATTTACGAGGATATTTACCGTGTTTTGGGGATTATTTGCTATTGCTTTTGCCATGTATGCCACCCTATTTGAAAACCTGATCCAGTTTGTCAATTTGATTGGTTCCTTATTTTATGGCACTATCCTTGGGGTGTTTTTATGTGCATTTTATATCCGTTACACGATTGGGCATGCCGTGTTCATAGCTGCCATTGTTTCTGAGATCGTGGTCATCACCTTATACAAGACCAGTGATATTGGGTTCCTTTGGTTTAACCTGATCGGATGCGGATTGGTGACCTCTCTGGCGGTGATATTAACCCCGTTTCTGCTTAATTACAAACCTGTACTTAAATAACACCCCCCCCGGGGTATTTATTATCCATTTTACCAAAAGACTCCATTCATCCTGAGGCTTGCCTGCATGTTTTTAATATATTATCGGATCATCAGTACATTGAGGCAAATTTTCAGGATATGACGTCGAACGCTCCTATTGGTAAATGCACGATTCTATTAGCATGCTGTTTAACCTGGTTGTCTATCCATTTCCTTACAGGCCAATCCAATCCAAAAATTAAAATTGGACTCCGTGACTTTCTAAAAGAATACCTCAATCTAAATTCATTGCCTGTATATCATCAGGACACCTATATTGCCCAAACTTCTTCGTACGACACTTCCGGAGGAAATGACGATGGTTTCAGTGGAAAGTACTCTTATTTATACCACAACCTGGATAGTACCCTGACTATTTTTGAAACGAAAGGACCGGGAGTAATCCAACGGATATGGACCCCTACCCCTTCAGAAGATAGTCTTGAATTTTTTATTGATGACTTAGCCAAGCCCGCTTTTACCATTCGATATAAGGATTTGTTTTCCGGCCAGGTATATCCTTTTGTCGCTCCACTCTGTAACAATCAATTGGGTGGATATTATTGTTATCTGCCCATTCCGTTTAACCAGGCTTGTAAAATAGTCTATAAAGGGAAAAAGACCCAGTTTCATCAAATACAATACCGCACTTACCCTGCTCACTATGAATTACAATCTTTTTCATTAAAACTTCAATCCGCAGAGAAAAAATCACTGTTGGATATCAAAGATTTATGGTCCCAATCCATTCACAACCCCGCTTCATTTTATTTGCCATCAGTTATTTCCATTAAAGAGTCAAAGAAAAATCTGACCCTTAACCCCGGTCAGGTGCTAAACCTATTTAATTCCACCATGGGGGGACGCATCCTTGGTATAGAACTGGGCCCTGCCGGGGCTTTTAGCGGTTTGGATAAAAATGTCGATATCAAAATCACCTGGGATGACGAAACGCAACCTGCTGTTTATTGTCCGGTCTCTGAATTTTTTGGTTATGCTTTTGACAAACCCTCCATGAAGAGCCTGTTATTGGGAAGTGACGGGGATAAGAATTTTTGTTATTTTCCCATGCCCTATGATCGAAAAGCCAGGATTGATCTGATTTATAGAAAACGGGGCACCTCCTCCTTACCTGCCCTTACTATCCATTCTAAAATTTTTTACCTTCTGAAACCCCGGGAACCGGCCAAAGAAGGCAAATTTTATACCTTCCGTTCCAGTCAACACACCACATTAAACAAACCACATACCTTGCTGGACATCACAGGTAAAGGACATTATGTGGGCACCATATTATTGGCTCAGGGTTTAAAACCCGGTATGACTTTGTTTTTTGAGGGAGATGATTCCACTGCTGTCGATGGACAATACCGGATGCATGGTACAGGATCTGAAGACTATTTTAATGGCGGCTGGTACGCTTTGCTGGATCGATGGGATGGATCTTATAGTTTACCCTTATCCGGTTCACTTGATTATTCTCTCCCTTTTTGCAGGACCGGAGGCTATCGTTTATTTTTAGCGGATAAAATTTCTTTTAAAAAATCGTTTTTTCATTCCATCGAACATGGTCCGGTGGGCAATGCCTTCCCGGCCATTTACACTTCTATAGCGTATTATTATGCAGACCGGCCACCCAAACATACCCTGCCACCACAATCCAATGACACCAGGGGATACCAACCGGATACGTTGATCGTATACCCACAACTGTTGCCATTCAATATCGAAGGAGATATACAATCGGTGACCAAATGGGCTTACCCTACCGGAGGGCTTACGTATTATTTCACCGTGACCAGCGGTTCTTTATTACGAACAACCTTTGCTGAAATTCCGGAAGGACATTATCAACTGGCCTTGGATTATATACAAAGCCCGGAATCCTGTGAATTTTCTATTTGGCAAAGACAAACTCCGCTTACCGGATGGAACCATGCTGACCATGATCAGATCAGACGAATACCGTTTCAAAATTTTACCCCTATCCACTTTGACCGATTAAATCAAACCCTAACTTTTCAATTTAAAACGGAGGGCGAAAAAAACAAATTTATATTAAACCGCATTTTCCTGATAAAGGTCCACCCTTGATTGTTGGGTCTTTATTCCTTCAGCTGAGGTATGTACCAACGATAGAAATTTTTTCCTGTTTTCATGGTAGACGTACTTTTTAGTAATCAGTTCATTTAAGGTATCCTCTATTTCGGTAGGTGCGGTGTCCCGAATTAATTGAAACAGGGAAATTAATTTTGTAGGTTGATCCAGGGCTACCAATAATCGTTGCTCCAATTCCGATATCGGTTGGATTTTTAATGCTCCGGATCGTGTATCGTACACACAACCAGTTTGTGGTTCCATAAAAAGTAAGGGGCGCAATAATTGATCTTCACCGTTAAACCGTGCAACCCAGCGGGCAACTTTCTTATTGATGCCCGGGAGCCAGCGGGCCGTAAGTTTTTTATATTCAGCTTCAGAATTTGCATCCTCAAAATAATAAGCCAGGTTAAAAAGTTTTTCAAACGGCCAATCCGGATAGAGATAAAAGTAAAAATCAGCCGGTACCAGCATTAATCCATGTTCGCCTGGTTTCATAAAATAAGGACTATACCGGTCAAACCGCACAGTATAGACGGATTTGGGAGGTTGCAAATGATATAAGGCATCAAAATCACCGGCATACACCTCATACGACGATTCCGGATCACCGGGAAAACCAAGGAGCAGATTCCACGCCATCCGGATCCCGGCTTCTGTTGAATTTTTTAACAAAGAAATATTACCTGCCGCCGTTTCTCCTTTCTTCATCAATTTTAACGTGGAGGTATTCAGTGATTCAATACCGGGTTGCATTGTCCTGATTCTTGCCTTCGAGAGTATTGCTAACTCGGCTTTCGAAAGGTCGGCTTTCACTTCATAAAATATAGAAAGGTCATTCGGTAATTCCAGTTTCGGGAATACCGACTCCAGGTATTCCCGCGGCATGATGTTATCAACACTGGAATAATATTTTACCTTTTTACCGAATTTTTTAAAAAACCGGGTCAGGTAAAGCACTGCCATTTCCGGGTTCATGGCCCGATAACCCATACTGTTGGTATTTAATCCACAAAATGTACAATGTGACCTGGCGCCCCACCAACAACCCCGGGACGTTTCAAATAATAAAACCGGCACAATGTGCAAGGCCTTCCATTTCACCTTGATCAAATGGATAAAATCATCATAGTCCAGGTCAATCCAGGTATTGATATTAAGTTCAGCCCCTCGTCGATGCACCACGGAATCAACTTTTGATGCCAATAAATTAGTTTTAGAGAATACGCCGTCTATGGCATGGCACAATTCAAGTCGACGATCCAATAAATATTGAATGAAACAAGGAAAACTAAGGAGAGCAGGGCCGGAAAAAACAAAATCGATGCTGGGTATTTGTCTGGCAATTTCTTCTCCCATCGGTGATTCACAATTGGCCCCTCCCATTACGATGACCAGGTTTGGATTCCTGGCTTTGAGTTTCCGGGCCAGGGCAAAGGCAGGGAGATTTTGAGTAAACATGGAGGTGAGGCCAAGCAGATCACATTGATCCAATTGATATTTTTCAATCAGCTCATCCAGAAATTCATTGAGTTTTTCCCTTTTCTCCAGCAGGATATTAACGAAAAACTTTAATGCGATTTGGTCTTTGGAAATCGGTGTTTTAATTCCGTCGGAATGTTCATTGATATGGTCAGCCCATTCGGTATGGAGATCAAAATGGCTCAGGTAATCATTTGTATTATCGGGCGCTTCCGGGAATGCCACAGCACGGAAAAACCATTCGCCGATATTGCAGTGCATGGCGGCTGGGTTTTCTGCAATAAAATCATATAAACCGGTACCGATGAAAGCCCCAAAATCCAGGTTCAGGTAATGAATAGTGGTAACGACCTGGTCATTAAATTGATTTTGAATTACTGCTTTGAGTTGCGTCAGGGCTATGGATGGCAACCTTAAATAACCAAAGGGCATATTGATCAAATGGATCTTCATGACCGCTGCCCGATGGAATTAAGTACTTTAGAAACAATCCGTAGCCTTGCCCATTTACTTGCCGGTGGATGGACAGGCTTTAATTGATGTAACCCCGGATTATTTATAATCAATAAAGTGGATGAATGTTTTTCGGTTTTAATTTTAGCTTAAACGGAAAAATGGGCATCCCTTTATTGGTCCGGTAGACTGCCAGTTGCTGATATGCTTTGACATCCGAAACTTTAAAGGTCGGATCTATTTTTCCGTGCATAATATTTTCAATATCCTTTTGCACCAGGGGTTTGGCCGATTTAATGAGGGCTAGTTGTTCTGCTTTGATCGCAGGAGTCAGGCTCGCATGTTCTTCTTGTGCAATGGCTTGTTTAAGGGTTAATTTTGGCATACAATTAGTTTTAGTTGATATGGAATATGATCCAAGTCGGTTCGAATTTACAAAATATTAAATTATAAAAGTTTATTCTGAGCTGAAACTTAGGAAGGACCGGAAGTTCCGTAGTGACCTGAAAATCCATTCCGAAGGCACAACCCGTTTATAAAATGAAAGGATTGGGAGCGTCGGGTCATCCACCTGAATTGGTCAAAAAACATCCGTAGAATCGTTAGATTTGGTTCGGAAATTGTTGTATTCGAATTACCTAATTAAATTTATTTTGGAATTCAGAAGAGTCTTTAGGACTTATATTTTTTTCTACCTGATCCTGGCCGTAACCGCCGGCAGCTTAAGGGCTCAGGAAATTGTGCTGGATGCAGCGCTCACGGAAATAACTATAAATTCCTGCCTGTCCTTCTATGATTCTTTATCGACCGTCCCGTTTAGCGAATTGGCTGAAGATAGCAGGGAAAGTCGATTCACTCAACAAACCCTTGCCCCAGTTAAATTGGTTAAACCGGGCAATACGTATTGGCTTAAATTCAGGTTGTTTAATGCGGATTCCCGGGATAAAGAATTTGTCCTGTCATTTGATTATTGGTCTTATGTCGATATTTATTATAAGGATACCGCACAAAACACGTTTCAATCGAAAAAAACCGGAATATTATTGCCTTTTAGATCCCGTGATTATCCCAAAGGCAATAATAATTATATCCTGTTGCCCATAAAGCCCAATCAGGTCATCGATTGTTTTGTCCGTTTAAATGTGAAATATATCAAAAGTGACCTGCCACCGGAAACACTGCACTTTATGGTTTATGAGCGGACGTACCTGGATCGTTATGAAAGTTGGGTCAGACAATATATCAGCTTGTTCATGGGAATCTTTATGGTAATGTTCCTCTTTAATCTATTCGTTTATATATCTACCCGGGACCTCAATTACCTCTATTATCTCGTCATCGTGCTGATGTTTATGTTTCTTACAGCAGATCTATCGGGATACAATGTGTCGATCCTGCAGTTTATACCTTCCTTTCCATTTTATAAGGATTACTTCAATATTGTTTGTATCACCACCATCAGCATTTTCAGCATACTTTTTATCCGAAGGTTTTTATTGGTCCCACAGCGTTATCCATTTTGGGAAAAAGTGTTCAAAGGATTGCTTGCCCTTATCCTCGTCGATGCATTCATCTTATGGTATGACTTCCGCACAGGGACTGATATTGCCAATCTGGTGAGTTTATTATTCATCACCGTTCTGGGTATTGTCATTGTCAAAAGTGTAAAAGACCGGTACCCCACTGCGGGATATTTGTTGGCCGCATTGATCTTTTCCATCCTGGGTTCGTTCATCAGCATATTTGCCCAGCTGGCCTGGATACCTAAAAATGATTTTAACCTCAAATTTGCGATGCCTTTGGGCAATTGCCTGGAGATGGTCTTGTTTTCCTTTGCCCTGGGTTACCGGATCAATCTGCTCAAAAAAGAAAATGAACAAAAACAACTTAAGATCATAGAACAACTAAAGGAAAATGAAATTCTCCAGAATAGGACTACGGCGGAGCTGGAAAACAAAGTGATAGAACGAACCAACGAGATTAAAATTCAAAAGGACATCATAGAGGCTGAAAAAGAAAAATCAGAAAACTTGTTGCTCAACATTCTACCAAAATTTACGACGGAAGAATTAAAATTAACCGGGAAAGCCACCCCACGGTATTACGAGTCGGCCACCGTAATGTTTACGGATTTTGTTTTATTCACGGAGATCGCCTCTAAAATGAGTCCGGCAGAATTAGTAGAAGACCTGGATTATTGTTTCAGTTGTTTTGATGACATCATCAATAAATACGGATTAGAAAAAATAAAAACCATTGGAGATGCGTATATGTGCGCCGGTGGCATCCCGGTACCCAATACTACCCATGCTCTGGACACGGTAAAAGCCGGACTGGAAATTCAACAATTTGTTCAATCCTGGAAATTCCGTAAACTGGAAAAAAATCAAACTCCCTACGAATTAAGGGTAGGTATTCATACCGGCCCTTTGACCGCCGGAGTGGTTGGTAAAAAGAAATTTGCTTTTGATATCTGGGGAAGTACGGTAAACCTGGCCAGCAGACTCGAAGCAGGTGGAGCAGCCGACCGGGTCAATATTTCGGGCACAACCTACGAATTGGTCAAATCCGTTTTTAAATGCCAGTACAGAGGCAAAATTCCAATTAAAAACAAAGGGGAAATGGATATGTATTTTGTGGAAACTCCGGAAACTCCTTAACCTATAAAATCATTTTCTCAGGGATGATCCAAAATAACATTTAGCTTCAATAGGTTTGCCGGGTTCGTACACCAATTTAAAATGATTGATCCACTGGTTTAGGCGCTGAACAGGCACCTGATGCGCCGGTGGATCTTCGGTCGAAACCGCTCTGCAAATCCATTCGTTCACTTTATGAGCCTTGGATGGATCGCATACCTCAAGGCCTATCATAAACTTAAGCAGTTGATCCACATGGTGTATAGCATTATCCTGTTGGATCAGCATTTCAATTCCAACTTTAGCAAGGAGTTCACCGTTCGAAAAGTCCAATAATAAGCCCAGCTTATTACAAAGTGCACAGCCTGGGCCCAATTTACTGGCCAAGTCCACCAGGTCTCCGGGCCATTGGATGTTTTTGAGAAAGATCAGGATTTGCCCGAAGGTCATTCCACAAATTACCACCCTGAATGTCCTTTGACTGGCCTGTGTGGGTATAGCCACACCCAA
This sequence comes from Saprospiraceae bacterium, assembly GCA_034439915.1. GTDB lineage: Bacteria > Bacteroidota > Bacteroidia > Chitinophagales > Saprospiraceae > JADJLQ01. The sequence continues at coordinate 24,646 of JAWXBI010000041.1, forward strand.
TAAATAAGCATGATCAGGAAGTGCCTTCACCACATCCTCCATTCGATCCAGCGTGGGCTGATCGTAATTGAGGTCTACGGAAAGAAAGGTTTTTTTGAGCAGGGTGGCGTAAAAAGCAGCACCCAATTTTATTTCCCTGAATACCAGGTAAATCCATGGCAGCGGAATGGTGTTGCCTTCGGAAAGATCAAAATTGAGCCAAAACCCCTGAATACTTTCTTTTAAAAACTGTTGTGATTGAGATGGTGCAATAAAAAACTGTAAAATATTGTCCAACCGGTTGTCATTTCCTGAAATCTTACCGATTTCATTTTTTGGGTTTTGAAAAAAAATTCCAAACCGGTCCATAGGTACATCCGTTTCAAACCCGATAGCCAAATCAACACCATCATCCTCTTTTGACAACCTGCATTCAATAGATACCACAGCAACAGTTTTAAACAAGGAAGCTATTGCAGTGATTCGCAATTTATACGGATCACTCACCAATGCTGGTGGAAACATTGGTTTGATGTGATCAAAACCTGCTTTAAAATCCATAGGTTGAAACTAGCTCAGTCTGGCTACAATTAATTTGCTCAGGAAATCAGGAGATTTAAAATGATTAGGTGGGTTTGGGGCAGATCACGCCTATTGATTTGTTTCCTTCCGCTTATTGATCTCATCCCTGATCTTGGCGGCTTTTTCATAATCTTCATCGGCCAATACTTCTTCGAGCATTTTATTGAGGGCCTCCATAGAATATTGGTTAAATGAATTGCCTGATTTTTCTTTTTTTGAAGTGGTCGTTGTGGCCTTCTCTTCGGTTTCTTCGAGGATCACTCCGGCAGATTCCAGAATAAAATCAAAAGTAAATATGGGACAATTGGCCCTGACGGCCATAGCTATCGCATCCGAAGTACGGGAATCTATTTCTATCGTCTCCCCGTTTCTGGAGCAGATCAGCCGGGCATAAAATATACCATCGAGTAAATTGTTGATGACCACTTCTTTGATTTCAATATCAAAAGTATCCATGGTGTTTTTAAATAAATCATGGGTAAGCGGCCGGTTGGGGTTCATTTTTTCCATAGCTACCGCAATAGCCTGGGCTTCGAAACTGCCAATGACGATCGGCAATTTGCGGTTCCCTTCCATTTCACCCAGGACCACTGCGTAATTATGCGACTGGGAGATGCTGTGAGATAAGGTGACTATTTCGAGTTCGATTTTTTTCATTTCGATACTGCAAATATGCGCAAAATTGGTTTAATACGTTTTCAATATATCCCTTTACAGGTCAGGAATGGGCTTGTTTAAATTTCTTAATCGCTTCCGTCAACCGGGGAACTACCTCAAATAAATCCCCACATACCCCATAATCCGCAGCTTTAAAAAAGGGAGCTTCCAGGTCTTTGTTTATTACTACGATGACTCTGGAATTATTGACACCGGCGAGGTGTTGGATTGCACCGGAAATACCAATCGCGATATAGAGGTTTGGTTTTATAGCTAGTCCGGTCTGTCCCACATGTTCATGATGGGGCCTCCATCCGGAATCGGCGACCGGTCTTGAACAAGCTGTCGTGGCGTTCAATTCCTTTGCAAGTTCTTCTATAATTCCCCAGTTGGAAGGGTCTTTCAACCCCCTGCCCGCGGATACCACCCTTTCGGCCTCCGGTAAAGGTATGTGACCTGTTTCCCGCTGTGTTTCCAGCAACTTCACCTTACCGGTTGAATGTGGTTTTTCCATGACTTCGACCGCAGCGACCACACCATCTTTTTTGAGGGGCACGACATTGCCGGCCAGGCTAAGAATTTTGCAATCACCTCCCAGGGCTAACCGGACCGTTGCTTTACCGGCAAACACGGATCGGGTCACTTCAAATTGATCCCCGGAAATTTCAGGCAAGCCCGTCACCCCGGAAGCACAACCCCCTTTCATCCTGATGGCCAATCTGCCGACTATACTTTTACTCGTACTGTTATGGGGCGTGACGATCACATGGGCAGCATTTTTTACCGCCACCTCCGAGATTAATGTGGATAACCAGGCTGAATCACTATGCACTTCATCGGTTCCACAAAAAATGACCTTATGTGCACCCTGCATACCAAGTGAACCGGCCTGATCCGTTTTACCAATCACTAACGCCACACATTGCACCGCCAGTTTTTTTGCCACTTCGTGACCATAACTGACCGCTTCAAGGGCAGATTTTTTAAACCCTGCATTAAACGTCTCTACCACTACCAATACTGACATCGTTATAATTTAAATATTAAAATACTTTGGCTTCTTCATGGAGTAACCTTACCAATTCATCCATATCCTCCGGACTGACCATTTTTACCCCTTGTTTTGGCGGAGGCAGGGTATAACCTAAGGTTTTAACCAACGGGTCGAAGGCCACCGGCTCCAGAACCTGGAAGGGCTTGGACTTGGCCATCATGATGCCCTTCATATTGGGGATGCGTTGTTCTGCCATGCCTTTGGCCGCACTCACCACTGCAGGTAGTTGTACTTCCAGGATCTCAACCCCCCCTTCTATATCGCGGTGGATCCGGGTTACAGACCCATCGGAGTCCAGTTTGCTGGCAAAAGAAACGAAGGGGTAACCCAGTATTTCTGCCAGCATAGCGCCCGTCTCACCTTCCTGATAATCAATGGTTTCTTTACCCAACAGGACCAAATCAAACGATAATCCTTTGATGACATGTGCTATCTGGACAGCCGTTTCGAGGCTTGAACCCGGTTGGAAATTAATGCGGATAGCATCATCAGCACCTATAGCCAGTGCTTTTCGGATCATGGCTTCATGCTGCGGCGGCCCTGCGTGGATCACTGTCACTGTTCCACCCCATTTTTCTTTAAGCTCCAATGCCCTCACCAGGGCATACCATTCATCATAAGGATTTAAGATAAACTGAACCCCATCCGTATTGAATTCGCTATCCTGATTTTTAAAGCTGATACGGCTGGTTGTATCGGGGGTGACTGAGATACAAACTACTATTTTCATGCGTCAAAATTAATTAAAATCAGGTAGTACTTTCAATATCCTATGAAATTGAAACTGTAAATTGGATGTGGTTGTAGCTAACTTTGTGATAAATGGACAGAAAAAAAAATTTATTGGAATTTTTAGAAAAAGACCCCACTTCTTCATTTTTAAAATTTGCTTTAGCCAAAGAATATGAAAACGAAAATAATCCCATTCAAAGTATAGAGATTTTTGAGGCTCTTCTCCTGGCGGATCCGGCTTATACCGGAGCTTATTACCATCTGGGTAAACAATACGTAAAAATCAAAGAAATCCAGCAAGCAATCCGGGTCTACCACGCTGGGATTGCCGCCTGCAAATTGCACCAGGCCTGGCATGATGGCAATGAACTGCGATCAGCACTGGAAGAACTGGAGGAAGAAACGGATTAGACAAAATTTGTTGCGGTGAGAAGCCTCATTAATGGGCTTTAAAACAGCCATCTAAAATTGACCTCCTGGTCATTTTTTTTGTAAAAATCGACAGGAATTTTCCTTTAACTTGCAGAAGCTAATTTCCTCCTATGAAGCCATTTATTTATATCCTGCTAAGTGCACTGGTCAGTTCGATATTTACTATTTTCATTTATAGTAAACAGTTTCCACAGAGGATATTAGTCCGGGAGCCGAAGGCTATATTTTCCGATTCCAGGTCCACCACCAACGAACAAGTTAATTCATTGGAATATCCTCAACCGGATGCTGCTCCATCGAATAACTATAATCTACCCAATACTGCACCTGATGAATATCCGAGTTTTAGAGAAGCAGCTAAAAAGTCAACCCCTGCAGTGGTTTTTATCCGATCAACTGAAATCCGCACCAATCGATGGGGTTATGAATATCTTGACCATAGCTCAGGTTCCGGGGTTATTATTTCGGATGATGGTTATATCGTGACCAACCACCATGTAATCGAGACAGGAGGCGTTGATCTGTCCGCCAACATTGAGGTTACACTCAACAATAAACAAAAATATATAGCCAGGATAATCGGCGATGATCCCAGTACCGATATTGCTTTGTTAAAAATTGATTCAAAAGACCTGAATTATCTCAGCTTTGGTAATTCAGACGAGTTGGAAACCGGCGACTGGGTACTGGCTATTGGCAACCCTGAGAAGTTAAGGTCAACCGTGACTGCCGGAATAGTCAGTGCCAAAGGCAGGAATATCAATATTCTGGAAGACCGGGATTTTTCCATAGAGTCGTTTATTCAAACGGACGCTGTAGTCAATCCGGGCAACAGCGGAGGTGCCCTGGTCGAAGCGAATGGATTATTGGTCGGCATCAATACTGCCATCCTGACCCATACCGGTAATTATGAAGGTTATTCTTTTGCTGTCCCGAGTAACCTGGTCAAAAAAGTCATCCAGGACCTCAAAGAATACGGCAAATCACAACGCGCTTTTCTGGGGATCACCCTCAACGATGATATAGACAATCAAAAAGTAGCCGACCTCAAATTACCGGATCATTCCGGCGTATTGGTAGAAAAAGTCCATCAACAATCGGCAGCCGAAGATGCAGGTTTAAAAGCCGGAGATGTGTTGCTGCGTGTTGATCAGAACCTGATTACTTCAAATAATGATGTCCACGAAAAAATAGGTAGTAAACGACCTGGGGATGAGGTCAGCATTACCTTTTACCGGGCTGGTAAAACCCTGCAGACTACGGTCAAACTTAAAGATATCAACAACAAAGCCAGCATTGAACATGTCAGTGTACATTCCGAGAAAATCCTGAGTGATCAGGGTTTTGAGATCCGTGATTTAAACCCTTATGAAAAAAGCAGGTTCAAAATCAACGGGGTGAGAGTGGTCGGGATTTATAAAGGTTCTGTGGTCGATATGACCAATATGCAGACCGGGTATATTATCACTCAGATAAACGGGCAAACCGTGAAAGACGCCGCAGACTTTATTTCAAAAGTCAAACGGCTCAGCGGGTTTGTTGACCTTACCGGTTTTTATGATTTTGATCGTTCACAATCGATCTACCCGTACAAATTCAAAAAAGTGTCCTGATCTTTTTCCTATTTTTGATTAATCCGGCTGGCCAACTCAAAACCCAGGCTATGCTTTAATACGTTTCCTGATGAACGAATCGATGTTGTTTTCCCAAAATGAGGATGCCTATAAATTATTAATCTCCAGATTGGATAGAAAGCTGGGAGAAATTTATGAAGGCGGGGGGAAAAAAAAACTGGCTAAACAACATGACGAAGGGAAAATGGGTGCCCGGGAAAGAATCGAGGCTTTGCTGGATCCCGGAAGTCCTTTTTTCGAAATAGGTGCGTTAGCGGCCCTGGATATGTATGAAGAAGAAGGGGGGTGTCCTGCTGCCGGCGTGATCTGTGGAGTTGGTAGGATACACAACAGGTTGTGTATGGTGATAGCCAATGATGCCACCGTAAAAGCCGGGGCCTGGTTTCCGATGTCCGGCAAAAAAAATCTTCGGGCCCAGGAAATCTGTATTGAAAACCGGCTGCCAGTGATTTATCTCGTCGACAGCGCAGGTGTTTATTTACCCTTGCAAGACGAAATTTTTCCGGATAAAGAACATTTTGGGCGCATTTTCAGAAACAATGCCCGTATGTCCAGTATGGGAATACCCCAAATAGCAGCTGTTATGGGTTCCTGTGTGGCAGGAGGTGCCTATCTGCCCATCATGTCCGACGAAGCGCTGATCGTGGACAAAACTGGATCGATATTTCTTGCCGGGCCATACCTGGTGAAAGCAGCTATAGGTGAGGTCGTGGACAAAGAAACCCTGGGTGGAGCCAAAACACATAGCGAAATCTCCGGGATTATTGATTATAATGTCCCGGATGACAGGACCTGTTTGTCTACCATCCGATCCCTGGTGCAACATGTCGGGCAACCCTATTCGGCCGGTTTCGACCGCATTATACCGGTTTTTTCGGCTCAACCGTCGAATCACATCCTGGGCATCTATCCTTCGGTCCAAAACAAACCCTACGATATCAAAAGTATACTGGAATGTATTGTGGATGAAGGTAGTTTAATTGCCTACAAAGAAAATTACGGTAAAACGATTTATACCGCCTACGCCCGCGTGGAAGGTTGGAGTGTGGGTATAGTAGCCAACAGCAGGGAAATGGCCAAGACGGGAAAAGGGGAAATGCAGGTAGGTGGTGTAATTTATTCCGACAGTGCCGATAAAGCCACCCGGTTTATCCTGAATTGTAATCAAAAAAAAATACCCCTGGTCTTTTTTCAGGATGTGACTGGATTTATGGTAGGCTCGAGGTCTGAACATGGTGGGATCATCAAGGACGGGGCTAAAATGGTCAATGCAGTAGCTAATTCTACCGTACCCAAGTTTACTGTTATTATGGGCAATTCCTACGGGGCGGGTAATTATGCGATGTGTGGCAAGGCTTATGATCCGCGCTTTATTGTCGCCTGGCCTACTGCTAAAATCGCCGTCATGGGGGGACATCAGGCAGCCAGAGTACTTACCGATATTCAAATCAATAAAATCAAAAGTTCCGGTCATATCCCCGGTCAGGCGGAAGAACAGGAACTCTATAATAAGATTAAAAACAAATACGAGGAACAGGAATCCCCTTATTATGCGGCAGCCAGGTTATGGGTCGACCAGATCATTCATCCGGGAAAAACCAGGGAATTTATTGCCATGGGGATAGAAGTTGCCAACCAGGCTCCGATAGAAAAATTTAATGTCGGGGTGATCCAGGTCTGAGGTGATGTCCACCCTGTTATTTTTGTTTTCTTCCAAAAATTCTACGCCCGAGTTTAGCTACATATTTCCGGAAAAAAACAAATTGTCCTGTAAATAAACTGATGAATATTACACAAAGAGGCCATAAAGCAGTGACCAGGATTAAATAAAGAATGACCCATTCAACGCCTTTTTCGACATTGGTCCATCCCATCATTTTTTTTGCGAGATAACCGCAAAGACTCCCCCCTGCTGCAAATGTGATCAGGATCAATGCTAATCCCCATCCAGTGACCCCCCATTTATCTCTGAGCCTTTCAAACATGGGTTGAATATAATAGAAAAAGTGAAAAGTGATTGTTGGATGGAGGGGGGGGTGCCTGGCCGGTGTTACACGGGGTAAGCTCACTGCTCGAATATCGCTGCTCGTACCTCTTTGCCCTTTGCTCGCTGGTCCCTACTCGTGGCTGAATTAACCTACCTTTGCCCGCTAAATGAAATTCATTGCAAAAACTTTTTTCGGCCTGGAAAAAGTGTTGGAGGCTGAACTTAAAAAACTGGGGGCCAAAGAAATCAAACGACTCAACCGCGGGGTTGAATTTGAAGGCGACCAGGCCTTATTGTACAAATGTAATCTTTGCCTGCGCACAGCCCTCGAGGTATTGGTGCCGATTTATTCATTTAAGTTTGACACCCAAAACCAATATTATACCCGGCTGTATGAGTTTGACTGGAGCAAATATTTAAATTATACCAAGACGTTTGCAATCAATTTCAGTATTTTCTCTACGATATTCACTCACTCCCAATATGCTTCCCTGGTATGTAAGGATGCGATTGTGGACCATTTGAGGAAATTACACACCAAGCGGCCCAGTGTGGACGCCAATGACCCGGATGTAAGGATTGACCTGCACATCAATGAAGATCAATGTCATATTTCCCTGGACAGTTCGTGGCCCTCTTTGTTTAAACGAGGTTATCGCAAAGCCGGTTTCGACTCTCCGATTAATGAAGTATTGGCTGCCGGCCTGATCGACCTGAGTGGTTGGGATGGATCGGTACCTTTTTATGATCCATTTTGTGGTTCAGGCACTTTTTCGACGGAGGCGTATATCAAAACAACGGGCATACATGCCCAATACTGGCGAAATGGGTTTGGTTTTCAGCGATGGTTTGATTACGACGAAACGTTATTCAATAAAATCCTGAAAAAAATAAGCAAACCGATCGTCGACCCACCCTATCCTATCCATGCTTCAGACTTGGAATTGTATGCCATGGATGCCTGTAAGATCAACCTGAGGTATGCCAAAATCAGCCGCCGCATTGATGCCAAAATGGGTGACTTTTTTAAATCAAAACCAAAAGGAGATCATGGACTGTTGATGATGAACCCACCGTACGATCAACGGATCCCTTTGCACAACACCGAACAATTTTACCGGGATATCGGAAACAAATTAAAGGATGATTACCGCGGTTTCCAGGCCTGGATCATATCGCCTTACACAGATCTGGTCGAGCATGTCAAATTGAGAAGGATAAAAAGTTACCGGGTATTGAACGGAGCTTTGGAGTGTAAATTTATTGGGTTTGAGTGTTGATTGGTGGGTAGTGATTGGTGATTAGAACAACTCAACCTCAACCCGCCTTCCTTAAACGAAATTCGGGCA